>NZ_CAKJTR010000213.1:0-1535 GCF_917627355.1 Protofrankia sp. Cj3
TACCCAGCAGCTCCGAGGCCACCGAGGTCAGCGTGATCCCACAATCCTGCATGATTTTCTCGAGGCGTTGGACTGCCCGGGTACGGTCCTCGACCGTGGTCCGCCGGTGCCGGGTCAGATCCCGTAACGCCCGGATCGGTTTCGGGGGCACGAACGACGGCCGTACCAGGCCATGTTCCAACAGTTGCGCGATCCATACCGAGTCACCGACATCGGTTTTTCGGCCCGGAACATTGTGCATGTGCTGCGCATTAAGCAGCCAGCACTCGAACGAGTTCTCCAACAAGTAAAAGACCGGTTTCCAATATACGCCGGTGGATTCCATGCCGACGAGTGACACCCGCTCACCGGTCAGCCAGTCAGCCAGCCGCGTAAGTCCCGCGCCCGTCGTCGCGAACGTCCGCACCTCGCTGCGCCGGGCGCTACCGCGCCCGGGTGCCCGCACCGCCGCCACCACCGTGTCCCGGTGCACATCCAGCCCGGCAACACGATCGATCAGCACATCCATAGATGACCGTCTCCTCCCGTCGACCCATGACCAGCACAGACCGCCCGGGGAGGGCCTGTCACCAAAGATTCTGAGGTACGCGCTCGCGGCAGCAGGACAGGATTCCTCAGGACCTCCGCGCCACACTGACCTACGGGCTCACAGCACCACAGAGCAACGACGTCGGACCGGACGGCCCCAACATCCTCATCAGGACAGGGTGCCGGCGCAAGCCGGCATGGTCACTGACCTGCGGTGACATCAGATGATCTTCGCTTAAGTTAGTGGTATTGATGCATAGGCTGTAATCGGCCATCGGCCGTGAGGCTAAACGGAACGGCGGAGACTCGCGATATTGAGCGGTCAGCGCGCGGAAATGCGCGGAAACGCTTGGACGAGCTACGCGACCGACTGAAAATCTTCAAGATTGCCGCGAGTCTCCGGCGCCATGACGCGGTCGTGGAACGTCTCGCGGGCGGCTATTCTCCACCGCGGGTTGGTGAGCATTTCCGAGCGTCCCGTCGAGGTGGAGGACCGTGCCGTGCCTGGCCGCTGGGAGGGTGATCTCATGATTGGGAAGGGTGGGAAGAGTCAGATCATGATCTTATTCGCCGTGGCAACGCGGCTCGAACGAGAACACCAACGGGCTACTCCGTCAGTATTTCCCGAAAGACGTTTTCCCGAAAGACATTGACCTTTCGATCAATGCTCAGCCCGAGATGGACGCCGTCGCAGCTTTGATCAAAGTGGTGCTATCTCATGAGCGTGATGCCCTGGCTCCCTGAAGTCGCCGTCCTCGACGCCGTGGCTGGAATCATCGGGCTGCCTTCCGGACAGCCCGATGACGGGGTCGGATACGCGACTCCAGGGTCTCGCGGGCCTGAGCATCGCGGTGTCGAGTCAGGGGCGGGAACCCGTGGGGGCGCGGCGGGCGTAACGCATGCCGGCCGCCGGCCTGGATGCCGCACCGCGTCGCGCCCGTTCGGCGAGCATGGTCAGCACACGTCGCAACGCGAGCCCGGCGGCGTCGGCGCGGATGCTGACCTCC
>NZ_CAKJTR010000213.1:2170-3697 GCF_917627355.1 Protofrankia sp. Cj3
TGCCTGTCGTGCCTGTCGGGCATCAGCGGCAGACCGTCCAGCCTGAAGCGCTCCTGCAGGGCGATGTCCTCAGCCAGGATGGCCTGCTCGAAGCGGGCGGCGTCGGCGAGGCGCTCCTGGTCCCCGCCGAGATCGTCGCGCAGCAGGCGGGTGTAGACGCGGGTCGACCCGGTGTCCTCTGGCTGCAGGCAGAAGAAGATCGTGTTGGTGACGCCGGCATCGGGATACTCGAGCACCAGGCGCAGCTGGAACGGCGGGCTGTACACATACGTTGACCGGCGGCGCTGGATCAGTGGCCGCAGACCGGCCGCGACACCCGGGTCCTCGGGGTTGGCGACGGTTTGGTTCAGGTGCGCCCGGAATCCGTTGCCGTCAGGAGTGACCTTGTACGGGGGGACAGTTGTCTCCTCGCCCGCGCCGATCGTGTCAGCGTGGACAAACGGGAGATGCGCGGTGTCGAGGAAGTTGTCGGCGAGCAGGCCGGCGCATGACGACGTCTGCACCACCTCCAGCCACACCGAGTCGAAGGCGTGGTCGTCGGCTTCCGGCAGGTCGATAATGTCCGCGAACGGCTCCTCGGGCGCAAGCCAGACCAGCCCGTGGCGTTCGGCGGCACCCCAGGCAGGGGTGGCGCGGGCCCGTTTGGGCGCGGGCACGCCCGGCCCGAGCGCGGGTACGGCCGCGCATTCCCCGGAGGCGACGAAACGCCAGCCGTGGTACCCGCAGACAAGTTCGGGACCGTCCACACGGCCGGCCGAAAGCGGTGCCAGGCGATGCGGGCACCGGTCGGCGAAGGCAACCACACGGTCGTCGAGCCGGGCTATCGCCCAGGGCTCACCGAGCAGGCGGATCGGTACTGGTTCGTCGCCGACCTCGGATGACAGGGCAACCGGATGCCAGCCGCGTCGAAGAGAGGGATCTGTGTTTGTCAGCAACTGCGGAACGTCAACCACCTCCAGGAGCAGGGGCCGTCGGATGACGGGCGCGGATGACAGGTCAGATTGCGTTCAGTGAAACGCATGCTTCGATTATGGCGCGTCAACCCTGTTGATGTTTTTACTGCACATCCCGTACGTGACGCAAGGTGACGGTGATGGAAATCTCAGGTGAGTTGGCATCAATGGACCCGAAGTGACGGTGGTCCCTTTTCACGGAATTTTCAGCGGGTTGTGGGCGTGCCGGATATGGCCGGTGCGGGCAGGCGGCGTTCATTTCAGGTGAATAGATTGCCGGCCAGCCGCTGTCCGCTCGCATCCGCCCCGGTCGGGCACAAACACCGAAGATACATCCCGTCGCCGATGGTGAACATGCGCGTAACCTCGCGGCTCTATCGTCGGTGGGCATGTGGGTTGCGCGCGGCCGATCGTCATCCCTGTCACTCTCCCTGTCTCGTGGTCTCGCCGCCGCGCGGCGCCCCGAGGGCCGAAGATGGGTTGATCATGAATCGTCCGCGGGAAACCCGACCGGGTGTGTCACATGATTGTGGCAGTCCCTCATCAGGCCACCGATCAGGCCACTGATCAGAGC
>NZ_CAKJTR010000213.1:4147-8715 GCF_917627355.1 Protofrankia sp. Cj3
GCCTGCACCGGCCGCTGACCGTCGCCGAAGCCGTCGAGATCCTGGCCGACGGGGACGCGGAGATCCTCGCTGGCGGCACTGACCTGGTACCCGCGCTGCGTGCCCGCCAGCGGGAGCCACGCCGGCTTGTCGCCCTGCGCCGGGTCCTGGAACTGCGCTCCCGGGGGGCCAGCGCAAATATGTTGATCATTGGTGCCGGTGTCACCTACCACGATCTGACCGGCTGGTCGCTGTCGCCGGGGCTGGCGGCAATGGCACGGGTGGTCGGCTCCCCGCAGATCCGCAACACGGGCACGGTGGGTGGAGCGCTGGGGACAGCCAACCCGCGGGGGGATCTGTTGACCTTTCTCTCCGCGGTCGGCACCGAAATAGTGATCAACAGCGCGCGCGGGGCGCGGACCGTGGATGTCGCATCGTTCCTGGCAACCGGGCTGGCCCCGACTGAGCTGGTCACAGCCGTTCGGCTACCCCGGCCGTGCGGGCCCCAGGTCTACCTGAAGATCGGTTCCAGGCAGGCCGCGTCGGCGGCGTTGGTCTCCTGCGCGCTGGTCGTCGACCGCGTGCACGAACGGGTGACCTGCGCGATTGGCGGGATCGCACACCAGCCGACGCGGCCGGCCACCGCTGAGGAGTTCGTCCGGCAAGGGGTCGACTGGTCGACCGGGACGATCCCCGCGGATGTCGTGGCCGGGTTCGGCGAGCTCGTGGCCGAGGCCGCTGGGGCCGTGCCCGATCCGCTCCCGGATGACGTCGGCGTCTCGGCGGCGTACCGCCGGCACGCGGCCGGGGTGCTCGCGGCCCGCGCGGTCGGCCGCTGTCTGCCGGCCGCGGCGCCGGGCGCAATACCGGGCAGTGCGGGACCGGGCAGCGCCGGGCGGTTCCGGTCATGAACAACGACGGGTGTGCCCGCGGCGACATCGCCGGGGGCGGTGATGGTGACGCGGCGGCGCTGGCTGGTTGCGGAACCGGTCGACGGGTGTCCTATCAGCTGTACATCGACGGGGGTATGCGGCTGGTGGCCGACGCCTGGCTGGCGGAGTCCCTCCTGGGTGTGCTGCGCGACCACCTTGGCGTGATGTCGGTCAAGGACGCCTGCGAACAGGGCCGATGCGGATCATGCTCGGTACTCATGGACGGCCGGCTGGTGGCAAGTTGCACAGTGCTCGCGGCGGATGCCGCGGGCGCCGTGGTCACGACCGTTGCCGGGCTGGGTGCGGGTGGCCCGGCCCGAGCGGTGCGGGCCGCCTTCCTCGCCCACGGGGCGGTCCAGTGCGGCTTTTGCACACCAGGGTTCGTCGTCGCCGTGACCGATCTGCTGGCCCGGCGGCCCGACGCGGACGAGGACGAGATCCGTGAGGCATTGGCGGGCAACATCTGCCGGTGTACCGGATACGGACGGATCATGGCGGCCATCCGGTCCATCCAGGACACTCGCCGGTGACCGATGACAGGCGGTGGGCTGATGGCGGACTCACGTTCATCCGGTGATCAGGAGTTTACCGATCACGCGGCGGCCGGTCAGGGCATCGGTAGATCGGTGCCCCGCCCGGATGGCGCAGACAAGATCGACGGGACGTTCCCGTACGCTGGCGATCTCTTCCTGCCGGGCATGCTGCACGCCCGGACGCTGCGCAGCCCGCACCCCCGCGCCCGGATCCGCCGTATCGACACCGCCGCGGCCCGGCGTCTTCCGGGCGTGGCGGCGGTGGTGACCGCCGGGGACGTGCCCGGCCGGGCCACCTACGGCCTGATCGTCGCGGACCAGCCGGTGTTCGCCCGTGACGTTGTGCGCTACCAGGGCGAACCAGTTGCCGCGGTCGCGGCACGCGACGCCCGCGCCGCTGTCCGGGCGCTCGCCGCCATCGACGTCGACTACGAACCGCTGCCCGCGGTGACAGATCCTGAGCGGATCGTGTCCGTTGGCGGCGAGGTCGATCCGCTGCACCCTGACGGCAATATTTTTCGCGAGATCCATCTGCGGCACGGTGACCCGGCGGCCCGCGGCACGGTCCAGGTCAGCGACTCCTATGTGGTGGGCATGCAGGACCAGGCCTTCCTCGGCTGTGAGGCCGCGCTGGTGGTGCCGACGGCGGACGGCGGTATCGACATGCGGGTGGCCACGCAGTGGCTGCACTCCGATCGGGAGCAGATCGCGGCGTGCCTGGGTATTCCCGAGGATCGGGTGCGGCTCACCCTCGCCGGGGTTGGCGGAGCGTTCGGCGGCCGGGAGGACATCACCCTGCAGATCCACGGCGCGTTGCTGGCGCGGGTCACCGGGCAGCCGCTGCGGATCCGCTACGACCGGGTCGAGTCGTTCCTCGGCCATCCGCACCGGCATCCGGCTCGCCTGTGGTTCCGCCACACCGCGTCCCGCCGCGGGCAGCTCGTCAGCGTCCACGCGCGGGTGGTCCTCGATGGCGGAGCGTACGCGTCATCGTCCCCGGCGGTGCTGGCCAACGCGGTGACGCACGCGTCAGGGCCCTACCGGGTCCCCCATACCGTGGTGGACGGGTGGGTGGTGCGGACGAACAACCCACCGTGCGGAGCCATGCGCGGCTTCGGGGTTCCCCAGGTCGCCTTCGGGCACGAGGCGCAGATGGACCGGCTCGCGGACGCGCTCGGCATGGATCCGGTGGAACTGCGCCGCCGCAACGTGCTCGAGCCTGGCGATGTGCTGCCCACGGGCCAGCTCGTTGCTGATCCGTTGCCGTTGCGGGAGGCGATCGCGACAGTCGCGGCTCGTCCGCTGCCAGCTCCGGTGTCGGACCGTACGCCGGTGACATCCCTGCCGGGCGGGCGGCTGGCCGCGGCCGACCCGGGCCGGGTCCGCCGCGGTGTCGGCTACGCGCTGGCCTACAAGAACCTGCTGTTCTCCGAGGGCTTCGACGACTTCTCAACCGCCCGGGTACGCCTGGAGCTCGGGCCGGACGGCACACCGCGGGCCGTCGTGCACAGCGCGTGCGCGGAGGTCGGCCAGGGCTTCGTGACGATCGCCGGGCAGATCGTGCGGACCGAACTCGGGGTGGACCAGGTGCTACTCGCCCCGGCGGACACCGCCATCGGCAGTGCCGGGCCGACCAGCGCGTCCCGCCAGACGTGGATGAGCGGTGGCGCTGTGCGTGCCGCCGCGGTCACGGTGGCCGAGCGGCTGCTGGGCCGGGCGGCCGGGCGGCTCGGCCTGCCCCCCGAGGTGGTCGCCGAGCCGAGGCGGCTGCTGGCACTCGCCGACGGCGAGATCGTCGCCAGCGAGGCCGGAACGCGGCTGCCTCTTGCCGACCTGCTCGCGGACGGGCCGGTCGAGGCGGTGGAGGTCTTCCGCCACCGGCGTACCCAGCCGCTGGGCCCGGACGGCCAGGGCGACGTACATGTCGCCTTCGCCGTGGCGGCGCACCGCGCGGTCGTCGACGTCGACGTGGACCTGGGACTCGTGCGGGTGGTATCGATGGCGCTCGCCCAGGACGTTGGCATGGTGCTCAACCCGATGGCGCTACGCGGGCAGGCGGAGGGCGGTACCGCCCAGGGGCTCGGCCTCGCGCTCATGGAGGAGCTCGTGGTTGACGGCGGGGTGGTGCGCAACCCCACGTTTCATGATTACGTCCTGCCCACCATCGCCGATGTCCCGGCGCTGGACTTCGTGGCGTTGACGCACGCGCAGCCCGGGGCGCCCTACGGCGTCAAGGGGGTGGGGGAGGCGGCGACCTGTTCGGCGACCCCGGCAGTGGTGGCGGCGGTCCGTGCCGCGATCGGGCGTGACCTGCGCCGGGTGCCGATCCGGCCGCAGGACCTGGTGCTGCCGCCGGGCCAGGCCCACCCGGCGGATCTCGTCCGCCCGGATGCCGGCGGCGGCGGATGACCATCCCCCCGGCCGGGCTCCCCGGGCTTCCCGAACGTCCCGAGATACTGTGTTCGTCACGGGTCGTGACTCCCGACGGAGTCGGCCCGGCCGCCGTCCATATCGCCGGCGGCCGGATCACCGCGGTCACCCGGCCCGAGGCCGTCCAGGCCAGACCGGGTGTCACCGATCTTGGAGACCTCGCCCTGCTGCCCGGGGCCGTGGACACCCACGTCCACGTCAACGAACCCGGGCGCACCGAGTGGGAGGGGTTCGCCAGCGCCACGCGGGCCGCAGCCGCTGGCGGCGTCACCACGATCGTGGACATGCCGCTGAACGCCATCCCGCCGACGACGTCGGTCGCGGCACTCGCGGTGAAGCGGGCCGCGGCGGCCGGGCGGATAGCGGTCGACGTCGGCTTCTGGGGCGGGATCGTCGGCGCTGACGTGCGGGACCGCACCGAGATCGCGGCCCTGCACGACGCCGGGGTGTTCGGCTTCAAGGCGTTCCTCGCGCCGTCGGGGGTGGCGGAGTTCCCGCATGTGCCCATGGAGGTCCTCGCCGTCGCGGTGGCTCGTGCCGCCCGGCTCGACGCGTTGACCGTCGTCCATGCCGAGTCACCGTCGGTCCTGGCCGCGGCGCCACCGGTGGCGGGCCGGGCGTTCGCGAGCTGGCTGGCCTCGCGCCCGCCGGCCGCGGAGACCGAGGCGGTGGCCGGGCTCGCCGCGCTGTCGGC
>NZ_CAKJTR010000214.1:0-3650 GCF_917627355.1 Protofrankia sp. Cj3
GCCCGGCTGTGTCCATGCCGCCCATAACACACCAACGGACGCCGTTCCGGGACTCTACGTGTTATTTTTCTGCGCTCCCTTAGATTGGATCTTACTTCGTACGGGGCGACGAGGGTCGGGGCCGTCGCGGCCGACCGGCGCGAAGATCAGCCCGGCGACCGCCGCCAGCAGGTCCTCGGCGTACTCATCGCGGGCGGTGAGGCCCGGGTTGACCGGTGGCTTCGGTGTCGAGGACCTGCTCGGCGGTTGTCCGGCCGCGCGAGCGGGTGGCGGCTTCCGGGAGTGCGATTTCCTCCATGGTGGGCAGCGGGGATACCACACCAACACGTGGAACTCATACCAGCAGCAACCAGATCAACGAACATACGGCGATGCAAGCAATTCCCGACCTGCGCGGTGGAGGTTCTACCGGGACTCTTCGGATGTCTTATGGGAACATCTCGCACGAATCGGTTACGCTACGGGCGTTGAAATCCCCCGCTGGCGAGGGCGGTGCAGGAACATGGCAGGTGATGAGGCCGGACCGATCCGGCGTCCAAATACGCGGCTGCGGATGCAGCGGGAGGGCCGCGGCTGGTCGCGCCCTGGCCTTGCCCAGCGTCTCCAAGACCTGGCGTGGCAGCGGGACCATCGGAACGTCAGCCCCGACAAGGTCATGGTCGCGAAGTGGGAGTTGGGGTCTCGCGCCGTGTCGCCTTACTACCGGGTGCTGTTGTGCGTCCTGTTTGAGATGTCGGCGGAGGCTCTTGGTCTTTTAGAGCCTGACGAGGAGTCGGCTCGGTGGTCTCCGCAGGAGCGGGCTTCCTCGTCGAGCGTTCTGGGGCGCCGGACATTCGTCAGCCTGGCCGGGGCGGCATCGGTGGCTGCCGCTGCGGCAGTTTCGGCTTCGGGTCCGCAGACGTCGCAGGCGGGTTCGGTATCCGCACGACCTGATCAGGTACGCAATGACCTCCACGAGATAACGACACGACTGAGAAGTTTGGATGGGGCATTAGGCCCTGGCTGCATTCTTGATCAGGCGTTGGCTCACCAGCAACTCACGATCGCGCTGCTGCGCGAGGCGGGCCGGAGCCAGCGGCGCAATATGCTGGCATTGGAAGCAGCCGACATCACCGGTCTCATCGCATGGCTTTCCTTCGACGTCGGCGAGTATGACGCATCCTTTGCTCATTACCGTGCAGCGGCGACTCTTGCCGGCGAAGGGGACGATCCCGGCTTTCTGGCCTGGGTGCTGGGCAGCGAGGCTCTCGTTCTGAACCATCTACAGAATGACCGGCAAGCGCTCGACGTGCTCCAAGCAGCCCATGATGTCGCTAGTCGGACCAGCTCTACTGTGACCAGTTCCTGGCTTGCCGCGATCGCCTGCCATACAAACGCACGGCTAGGTGACGGCCACGAGGCGTGGCGTTCCTATGGCATGGCCGAACGGTTACTCGAAGCATCCGAACGCGACACCTGCACTTCCTGGATGTCATTCTTCCACATGGCACACGTCGTGTCGGCCGGAGGCCGCGCATACCTCGCCTTGGGACAACATCGGCATGCGCTGCGGGAACTGGAGCGCGCCCTGGCTCTCCACCCGCCGCATCTCGTCCGCGAGCGATCCCAATTCCTCTGTCATCTCGGTGAAGCGCACATCGCTGCCAACGAGCTGGACGCCGGATGCTCGTTCCTCGGTGACGCCGTCGAGATAGCGTCGTGGACAAAATCGGCTCGGATAGTACAAAGGGTCCGTTCGATACGCGGATCGATTTCTCCGGCATACCGCGAGGATCGAGAAGTACATAGCCTCGATGAGCGTTTGCGGGCTGCGGCGGTGTAGCGAGAGCCTTCCCGACCGCTGGTCGGCACCGTATCGTCTGCGTTGTGTCGTCGCAGGAGGGGTCGCCGGTGACGGACCAGACACGTAGACGAGATCTGCCGCTCACGGTCCTCCACCTTGGCCGTCGGACTGGCTTGCCTGCCGCGGCAGTAGTGGCTTCCGGCTCGTTGACCCCCTCCGGTCAGCGTGCCGGACCTGGACGGCCCGTGGACGATATCCGGCAAGTCGCTTCCTCGTTGAGGCGCCTCGACGGACAGATCGGCCCTGCTCACGTCGCCCCGGCCGTCCGGCGCCACCTTCAGGCCGTCATCGACCTCGGGGAGCAGGTGGCGCAAGAGGACCGCCGAGAGCTGATTCAGCTTGCGAGCGAGACAGCCGAACTTGCCGGCTGGCTGGCCTACGATGCCGGCATCCCGGATGAGGCGGAACTGCACTACCGACGGGCAATGACCCTCGCCCAGGAGGCCGACGACCCCGCCAGAGCGGCTTGGGCGATGGGCAATCTCGGACGTGCCTTGACCTCGATGGGACGGGCCCGAGAAGCGCTGGACCACCTGGAAGCCGCCCGGCGGCTGGCCGCTGGCGTCCGGGCGCCGCGACTGGCGTCCTGGCTCGCGGCCGCGGCCGGCTGGTGTTACGCAACCCTGGGCGAGCACGCGGCCTGCGGCCAGGCCCTGAGCGCGGCGGAACGCCATCTCGCACAACCAGATGACTCCGGCTACGAATGGCTTGACTTCTACAGCTATTCCCAACTGGACAAGTGGTATGGACGCTGCCAGCTCCTTTTCGGACGGCCGGCTGAGGCCGCCCGATCCTTCCGTACGTCCCTGCGGATGCTGCCAGCGACACTTGTCCGTGAGCGGGCGTCGACGCTCACGGAACTGGCTCACGCCTACACAAAACAGGGAAACGTCGATGCGGCATGCGCCTGCCTCAGCGAGGCTGTCACGATCGCGTTGGACACAGGATCAGGCCGGATCGTGCAACGTGTAACCGAGGTCCGCCGGTTGCTCGATTCCTAGACCTCCTCGTCAGCCGTACGAGAGCTGGACAACGCGCTAGCATCGCGCGGGGCAGCGCAGTAGGCGGACTACGGGCGGCCCCGGCAGACCAGGTACCTCCCTGCCTCGTCGACCGCCGCACCGCCTACAATGCCCCCATGGTCCACGCGCCGTATCGTTCGGCCAAGGCGAGAACGCCAAGCCCACCGCAGATCCCTGCCGTGCTCAACACGGGCACCGAGTTGCAGGATGACGGAATATACGTCGCCACGCTGTTCAACGGCAGCGACTTCGGTGGAGCCTCCTTCCGGTCGATTGAGCTCGAAAAGAGCAGTTTTGCATCCGTGGATATGGGCGGATGTCGCTTCACCTCAGTTTTGATGACCCATGTGAGAATCGAGAAATCGAACCTGTCGAACATCCGAGCCGTGAAGTCGTCCCTCATCTCGGCGGAGATTCGGACGAACAGGATGACGGGCGCGGCATGGACACAGGGAAGACTACGCGATGTCCTGATAGAGGACTGCCGCCTCGATCTGGCGAACTTCAGATCCTGCCGGATGTCGAGCACGCTGTTCCGCAATTGCAACCTGAAGCAGGCCGATTTTCAGGACGCGGACCTTCGGGGAGCTATCTTTGAACACTGCGACCTCGCCGGCGCCCAACTGTCAGGAGCGCAGATGGACGGGGCACGACTGGCGAATTGTAGCCTCGTCGGGGTTCACGGCGTTACGAGCATGAGGGGAGCAGTCGTATCCACCGGAGACCTCGGTGGTCTAGCCTTCTCGCTCGCCAGCGCCCTCGGAATAGAGGTCGCCGAGGAGGTA
>NZ_CAKJTR010000214.1:4255-6338 GCF_917627355.1 Protofrankia sp. Cj3
TAGGGAGGTTCCAAGCGAGGTCAAATCAGCGCCTTGTGGTTGTCACCCGCGCCCCGGGAAACTCCGTTGACCGCGTAGGACCACCGCGTGTAGACCCACCCCGGCCCGGCTGGCTCGACCTCCATATCGACAGAGAGTGTATCACCCGCGCGTAAGGCAATAGCGGTCGTAAACGGCGCTACAGTGCGCCCCCAGCACGTTTCGCTGTCGGGCGCACAGGACAGCGAAACGTTGGGGGTGAGGACTGCTGAGAACCACATCATGAGGCCATTTGCCACCGCATCGGCCTCGAAGACGAAGTCACACGATGCCGCATATCCACGGTCGGTGTCTGGCGCCCGCAACGTCGCGAGATCAAGACTCCACATCTCTTGGGCGGGACTCAGTACAGTGTCGGAACCTAAATGATGACGGCCGTAGTACAGCTCGTTTGCCGACATGTCGCGGATAAGATCAAGGTTGATACCGTAGGTTCGCGATGTGAAGAAGTCGAACTCGTCCGCGAGATACGGATCGAATGTCGGCGCAAGCCATGATGTGATCGCGGCTGGAATCAGCGTACCGCCGGGTTTGAGCCACTTATCGCGGACCGCGAGGAGGGGGCTCAGAAGATTTTCATCGATGGCAATGCCGCCGAGCCACTCACTGACGAGAACGTCGACCTTCCCATCCAGCTCAATCTCCGCAGCGTCCGCGAAGATGACGTCGATGGTCGTGTCAAGGCGATTATCAAGTACGAGCCGCCGGGCGATGTCGGCCATCCTCGTGCGTTCCACAGCGATCACCTTCGCCGCTCCGAGGCGCGCAGCGATCATGGCCAAAATCCCCGTACCCGTGCCCATATCGAGAACGATCGACTCTGAGGTGACGGCGTGGTGTAGAGCCCGCGCGAATGCGAACGTGCGTGAGGTGTCCCGTAGCATTGAGCGATGTGGGCGGAGCTGGCTGTAGTCGGTGGCAATTCCCATCGTTGTCACGCCTTTTCTAGGCTCGTCTTCCGCACGTGTATTCGGTGGGCGGATGGTGTGATTTTTTATTTGTCCGCTGTTCGCCTTGTTGGTGCCTGGAGGGCACTTTCTGGCAAAACTCGGTGCGACCGGTCACGGTGGGTGCGGATTATCGACGAGAGTCCGTCATCATGATCGAAAATAACGTCGGCCGGAGCATCGAAATCCCATGTGCGAAAGACCAGTCTAGAGAGGATAGCTACGGCATGCCTGTGCGGAGTATTACTCTGAGCAGATATGTTGAGCCCATCTTCCCCATACAGAAATCGGTATCCCGACATCGCGCATACTCAGGAGGACAGATTTCGCCCTGCTGACGAAATCCTTCCCTGAGAGGCCCAAAAAAGTGGCGAAACTGTCGCTTCGGCTTCCGTCCGGATCGTGGTCTAAATACGATACGAGCGCGGTCAGGTCCAAGTTTCCCACAAGAATTCTACCGTCAAAACGAATCTCGCATTCGCCTGTCTGGTGGACTAGTACTCGGACGGCGAGACCTCCGTCGGCGAATGTCAGCATCGATATCCTCCCAAAGACTACTCATTCGGCGCGGCCTATTCGCGGGCAGGCAGTGTCTGGCCCATCGATACGGCCTGTTCGGGTGAGAGCGCGTGCCCGCGAACCTCCTCCACATATTGTGACTATCCCGCAGGCGCGGCAGTCTTCGCAGAGATCTTTCAGGGTCAACTCGCGGAGGCGCCCGAGCGGTTCTGAGTATCGCCAGATGTCGGCAAGAGGCCGGTCCATTATATTTCCGCAGAGCGCCGAACGATCGCGGCTCATGAGCGTGACCGGGAAGACATCCCCATTTGCCACTACATTAAGATCAATAATTCCGCTGGGGTCCCCAAGCGAACCAGTAGCGAGATACACCGGCTCCCGAAGAGGCGCTTGGTAGCCCCATGCTGCCTCGGCCTCGGCGATGTCGACCCCAGCGTCTATGAGTGGGAGATAGAACTCCCACGGCGCTGGAACGGAAAGTGCAAGATAGGGGAGATCGCCGCCCATCTTTGCTTTTGTCAACGCTACCATCATCTCGGCCCATTCGGGATAGGGGAACTCCATTTCGGCAACGTGCT
>NZ_CAKJTR010000214.1:6765-7467 GCF_917627355.1 Protofrankia sp. Cj3
GATCGCAAGATTATAGGTTGGCATCAGATCGGCCTGATTAACACAGGTGAGGGCAAAGGCTGCGTGCATCTCCAAGCCCGCTTCCGCGCCGCGCGCTATTCCACTCGTCACAAGCGAGAACAAGGACCTCTGTGCGGCCGTCGTGCGCCTTCCGCTATGACGGATAATATCGAACGAAGCTGGCATCGAACCATCAAGGCTCACTGTTACACTCAAACCCGGGCAGCGGTGGAGCAGATCCCAAACAAGCCGCCCAGAAAGCAACGTACCATTCGTGATCACGCTCACACGCCACCCAGGATAGCTACATGCCCGTTCCAGGATGTCAACGGCATCAGGCCGAAGGAACGGCTCCCCGCCCGCCACGGTGAGACTAAGAACTCCCAGATTGTAAAGCTGGCCAATAATGCTGAATATCCCGGTGCGGTCAAGTTCCTCCGTCAGCGGAATGCCCGACGAGACATCGCAGTGTGAGCACTGTAAATTGCACGCGTTCGTCAGGTCAAGATCGGCATGTGCGGGCCCAGCGAATGGCGGTTCTGGTCGTGACTCCACTCGGCCTCCTCGGAACGAGGATAGAAATGATCAGATATAACGCGCGTCGAGACACCCCGAACCGGTACCCATTGGGGGATTTTTGTCCCGGTGGGTACCGGCCTGTGGCTGAGTTGAATCAGCGCCTCGCGGAGACCGCGTCGAGTG
>NZ_CAKJTR010000214.1:7870-8434 GCF_917627355.1 Protofrankia sp. Cj3
GGCGACTATATCCGTGAAGAATGGGGCAAAGCTCGGCGCTGGCGCTGGCGCTGGACTTTCAGTCATGGACCTTCTCCCTTTCGGAGCGGACAAACTCAGTGATGCGGTACCGGCTCGTGATCGAGCCGGCTCGCATAGGAAACCACCACCAGGCGACGACACGGCTGCCCCGGAAAGACAGCGCTCTTGTCTCCGAAGGACATCGCCGAGGCCACCACAGCTGGGCGGCCGATACACCGTCAGCGCTGGCGAGCGGGTTGAGATACCCGGCCGCCGGACTCGTTCGCGGACTGTCGACACCTTGCTGAAATGGAAGCCCCTCTGGCTGGCGACAGGTCGAACGTCGGTGATCCGAGGCCCCTTCCAGACAGTGGACTTCAGGTCCGCTGTCCACGGAACACCGGGAGCGCTCCAGTCGAAAGGCCTCGACACCATGGCCTGCCAGTCGTGCCGGGCCGTATGCTACGGCCAGCACACCGTACACAGGCGGTCGTTTCCCGCTACTGGTTGGTGTCAGGGCACGCCACTGAAGAGATCCTCTCCGGGGCTGTCCCGGTTGCTGTC
>NZ_CAKJTR010000214.1:8844-9396 GCF_917627355.1 Protofrankia sp. Cj3
GGATCGTGCGGCGGAAGGGGTTGCGCCGGGGAGTCCGGGTCGGGTCGATCCAGCCTGGGGGGATCCATGCGGGGATGCCGTCGGCACCGAACTGGACCTGCCAGTCGCTGTGGTGGAGTAGTCGGTGATGATGGCCGCAGGTCAGGACGAGGTTGTCCAGGGCGGTATGCCCGCCGTGTGACCATTCGATAACGTGGTGGGCGTCGCACCAGCCGGGTGGCCGGTCGCAGCCGGGGAACGTACAGCAGCGGTCCCGGGCGGCCAGGGCGCGGCGTAGGGCGGGGGGCACGATCCGCTGGGTGCGGCCCACGTCCAACGGCACTCCGGTCGGGTCGAGGAGAATGCGGGTGATCGTGGCGTCGCAGCACAGCCGGGCCAGCACGGCGGCGGGCAGCGGTAGCCCCCAGCTGGTCTCCGCCGGTGGCGCGCCGGGTTCTCCGAGCAGCGTGGGCAGCGGGACCAGGACGGTGAGGTGGGGGCGTTGCCCGCCCTGGGTGGGCAGCGTGCCGGTGTCCAGTGCCCGGCCGATCAGCTCGACCAGCGCGTCCGCGC
>NZ_CAKJTR010000215.1:0-7509 GCF_917627355.1 Protofrankia sp. Cj3
TGTGTCGGCGCCGTGTTCGGCGATCCGTTCCTTTCCCACTGTAGGACGAGTTCGGCCAATGCGGACACCGCAGCCTCGTATTCGTCGGCGGTCATCGCGACGGTCTCGACCCGTTCGATGTTCACCTGCCGGGCCACATCCTGGCGTCCGGTGGAATGCGGCGCGGAATCGGCGGCGGTGGGCGTGTGGTCAATTCCGTCCCGGTCTCGCGGCGCGTGTGCCGTCACGACGACACCTGCCCGCCGTGTCGCCTGCCGAGACTCGTTGCACAGCAGCTGTTGGATCGGTAGGCGCGGCGGAGGGGTGTGGTCACGTGATCGCCCCGCGGTTACCGCTGGCGGTTCCCAGGTCGGTCGGGGGGTCGGGGGGGAACTCCCAGGGCGGCAGGTGCGGGCTGAGGATCGCGGTCCCGGGGGTGGCGAGGAGCTGGACGCGGTAGAACGTTCGCCCGTCGATGATGGGCTGGTGGGCGTGGGGGCAGATGATCCAGTGTTCGGGTGGGACGGGCTGGCCGGCGTGGGTGCGGCCCCAGACGGTGGCGCCGGTGTAGATGGGGTTGGTCAGGACCCGGCCGATCGCCGTGGAGGTCCACGGCCGCGGTATGCCGGTGGCGGGGTCGGCGACGTCGAAGTACAGGTCCTGGACGCTGCGCAGGCGGGTGGCGATGGAGCTGGGGGTGAGCCGGTCCTCGACCCGCCACCGGAAGATCGTCGCGACGAGGGCCGCGGGTCCCTGGTCGGGCACGAGGCGGACGCGGCGGCGGGGCGGGCCGTCCGGGGCAAGCACGGTGATCCGGTGCGGCAGGTAGCCGAAGGGCACCGGGCCGAGGTGGAAGCCGGCCCGGACGAGGTCGATCTGGGCTTGGCGGGCGCGTTCGGTGGTCCAGGCGTGGTGGGCGGCGAGCAGCCGCGCCTGCCGTATGGCTCGTGCGCTGCGGGGGTGGGTGAGCCGCCACCACCAGCCAGGCCGGCGCTCCGGCTCGATCGGGGCGGGTGGCAGCGCTGGAAGGGGCAGCAGGTCAGACATGAGGGCTCCAGCCGGAGGAAGGCGAGCGAGGAGAAGCGGGGACGGCCGGCCGCGGCGGCGCGTGCGAGCGCGGCCGGCGGAGGGCGGTCTATGCGGCCGGGCGGTCTGCCACGGCGCCGCGCGAGTCGGCGGCCGGTGTGAGCTGCGGCGGGTCCGGCTGCCTGGGTTCTCGTGCTCGCCTGCCGTCGGCGCGGAAGACGATCACGTCTTGGTGGACGGGGTAGGCGCGTGCCCACCCCGTCTGGCGGGCCGTGCCGAGCGCCGGGATGTAGGGGACGGCGGTGAGCGCGACGGCCCGCTGCACGGGTCGCCAGCCGGTGTCCCGGCCGGCGGCGGCGACCCGGCTGGCCAGGTCGACACCACCGCGGACGCGGTAGGCCGCGACGACCACGAGGCGGCCCTGGGGCCGGGACAGGTTCCGGTAGCCGGCGAGGCGGGCACGCAGCCGGTCGCCGGCCGGACCGGCGGGGTCGGCGGGCGGTCCGATCGCGGTCAGGAGCAGGTCGATCGGTCCGAGTCCGGTCCAGGACCACGCGTCGGGCGGCGCGTCGATGATTATCCCGTCGCCGGGTGCGCCCCGGGCTTTCGCCGCGGTCAGTGCGGCGCGGGCCGCCTTCCACCCGTGCGTGTCGCAGGCGATGCCGATCGCGTGACGGCGGGCACGGACCGCTTCGGCGACGACCGTCCCGGGCCCGCAGTCCGGGTCGCAGACGGTGTCCCCAGGCCGGCTGTAGACGGCGATGGCGTGGGCTGCGACCGTCGGCGAGAGCACTGCGCCTTCCTCGGCGGAGGCGGGCGGTGTCGCGGAACACCGAGATTTCCCCGCTGGCGGACAGGTGATGTCCCCATGGGCGGACGTGTTTCCTCCTCGCTGGCGGTCAGCGGTTCTCCCCGGACGGGGCGGGTAGCCGCTGGCGCCGTACTGGCCGGCGAGGCTGGGCCGGCCGGTGGGCCAGACCGTCGCCCACCGATCGTCACGGCGCCACCCCTCGGGTTCGCCTCTCACCAGCCCTCGCCCCCGGGTGGGACCGGCGCGCTGACCGTAGTGAACAGCAGCAGATCGGAATGCACGCGCCGGGCCAGCATCCCCGTCGGGATGGGTGTGGGGAGCTGGTCGAGCTGGTCGAGCTGGTCGAGGGGGACCTCCATCAGGACGATGCGGTCGAGCAGCGTGAGCCCGCCGTACCAGGCCGCGGTCGTCAGCTCGATGGTCGGGTCGATGAGCCAGCCGGCGACGCTGTCGCTGCGGGTGATGACCGCTAGGGTGCCGCCGGGGGCCACCAGCTGGCTCCAGGGAATGTGGGTGAACCAGCCGAACCGGGTCGGGGCGACGACCGTGACGACGAGCGTGTGGCGGTCGGTGTCCGGGCCGGGACCGAACGCCGGGTCGGGTCCGGGTCCGGACACCGCTGGCCGCGGGGCCGGGTCGGCTGGCGCGGTGCGGACCTGGACGGGCCGGCCGAGTCGGGCGACGGCCCAGCCGGTCTCGGTGAACCCGCCGGTCGTGTCGTCGCCGGCAGCGGTGGGCGGCCCGGCCTCGGCCGGGGACGGCGGGTCCAGCAGCAGGACGGGATCGCCGGGACGGGTGCAGATGGCGACGAGCCGTTCCACGGCGGCCTGAAGCCAGCCAGCCGGCCGGCGGTCAGGGGTGGCCGGCTGGCACGGCCAGACGGTCGCCGGCCGGCCCGCGGGGACGACGGAGTGGTCGTGGTCGTGGTCGGATGCGGTTGGCATCGGTGGTCTGCCTTTCACAGCGAGGCGTTTTCGCGGTCGTAAAAGGAGACCGTCTGCTGGGCGGTTTTGTGTCACCACCTCCGCAACTTTTTCCAAGATTTTTCCCGCTGGCAGTGGTCTAGTCCGCCGGGACTATTGATCGCTGGGAGATCGCTGACAGCGCTGCACCGGGCGGCCGGAAATTTTTCACGATTTTTCTTGTGGGTGCCGGCGTAGGCCCGGCTGGGAGCCTGCCGAGGGATGCCAGCGGACTGCCAGCGCTGTCACAGCGTCGCAGGTCAGAGCGGTGCTGGGCAGGTCCGAGCCGCCCGGTGGCATCGGGCCGAGGGGTGGGCTGGTGGGAATGCCGGCACGGGCTCGCTGTGATTGCGCTGGGCGCCAGCGATCTCTGCTGGGCGTTTGCTGGGAGATCGTTCTGGCTTTTCGCTGGCATCGGTGTGGCGTCCTTGTGGCTGTCCGAATTTCCGTGACAGTGAAGGACGGCGGTCATGCCCGACGAAATGTCTTCTCTTCCTGCGCGAGCGGCCGGCCAGGGCGCGCCCGCCTTGCCGTTGGCGACATTGCGGGACTGCTTCGCGCTGCTGGTCGCTGGCCCCGCGCCGCTGGCTCTGGACGGCGCGCTGGTGGCCGGTCTGCCCGACCGGCTGGTGGCGTTGGACGAGCTGCGTGACATGCTGCTGGCTCGCTCCTGCCCACCGGCCACCCGTGATGCCGCCTGGGCGGTGGTGGTCCGCTGCTCCCGCCGGCGCGGCGGCGCCTGGACAGTCGGCGCCGCCGGGATGGCGCTGCCCGCGCTGCGGGCGGTGGCATCCCGGCTCGGCGGCCATGGATACCTCGACCCGGCGGATGTGCAGGCTGAGGTCCTGACCGGGTTCCTCGCGGCGCTCGCCACCGCCCGCCTCGACCTGCCGCGGATCGCGGTGCGGCTGCGCTGGGCGGCCTACCGGGCGGGGCTGGCGCTGCTGACTCAGGCGCTGGAGACCCCCCATCCCGATCCGGACCTGTTCCACACCCGTGCTGTCGCCCAGCCATGGGCCGGCGGTCCGGATGACATCCTGGCCGGCGCGGTCGCGGACGGAGTCCTGACTGTGGCCGAGGCCGGCGTGATCGCCGCGACCCGGCTCGCCGATGTCCCGGTGAGCGCTTGGGCCGCGTGTCATGCGACCCCGCGGCGCGCCGCCTACCGGCTGCGCGACCGCGCCGAACGACGGCTGATCGACTACCTTGCCGGCCCGGTCCGCACCGGCCGGGCGCCGCGCCTGCCGGCCGACGAACCACCCCCGCCACCGCAGCAGCGTGCCCCGTCCGGGCCGAAGGCCACGGCTGTCTCGTCATTCCGCCCGGCTGGTGCGGTGGCACTCGTGGAGGTGGCGGCATGCGGCTGACCGCCCCTCACCCCGGCCGCCGCCGCTGGCTGCGGGCTGGCGGCTGGGTCGTGCTGTTCGTCGTCGTGCTCGTCGTACTCGTCGTGGTCGCCGCGTCCGTGGCGTCCGCGCAGGTGCCGCCGCAGCAGATTCCCCCGCCACCGCCGGTCGCTCCCAACCCGGGCACCGTCCTGAACAACATCCGCAACTGGATCATGGGGATCCTCGCCGGGCTGGCAACGGTGTTCCTGACCGTCGGCGGCCTCCGCTACATCACATCCGGCGGCGAACCCGGCGAGGTCGGCAAGGCCAAGGAGTCGTTCAAGCACGCCGGCTGGGGCTACGGCCTGGCCGCCCTCGCGCCGCTGATCGTGGAGATCCTCAAAGCGGTCGTCGGGACGGCATAACCGATGATTGTCAGCACCCCGCCGCCCGGCTCGCGGCACCCGTCCCGCCCGGCCCCGGTCCCCGGTCCCCGGTCCGCCGCGGACACCCGCCGCGCGGCCCCAAACAGGGCGACCAGCGCACCGGCGCGGGTGGCCGTGGCGGCGGGTGGTGGGAGTGCTGGCCCTCAGCCTTTTCCTCATCGCGGGCCGGCAGGCCGCCGCCCTCGCCCAGCCGGCACCGCAACCGAACCCCCAGCCCGCCCCGGCAGCATCCCCGAGGACCCAGCCAGGCCCTCGGCCGAACCCGGAGCCAGGCCCGTCGCCCGTCGCACCCGGGACCACAGTCGACCCGTGCCCCGTCGATCCGGCAGGACCGTCGCCGGCGGCCTGCACAGTCCCGCCGGCTCCGAGTGCGACGCCGCCGAGCCCACAGACCACCCCGACCGCGCCGGACACCAGTACCGGCACCGGCGGTGACGGCGGCGGGCCCGGGGGCGTCGCCGGCTGGATCGTCGACGGCGTCACCAGCGCGATCAACGCGTTCTTCCACGGCCTGGTGACCGCCGCGCTCAACCCGCTACTGGAGCTTCTCGGTAACACCCTGCTGACCACCCCCACCCCCGGTCAGGTCCCGGCGGTCGGTCAGCTGTGGATGACCAGCTGGCAGATCACCGTCGCCGGCTACGGCATCCTGATCATGATCGGTGGGATCGTGGTGATGGCCTACGGCTCCGTGCAGACCCGCACCTCACTCAAGGAGATCGCCCCGCGGATCCCGGTCGCGTTCCTCGCCGCGGCGTTCTCCCAATCCCTCGCCGGCATCGCGATCAGCCTCGCCAACTCGCTACCCGGCGCGATCCTCAGCATCGGCGTCGACCCGGGCAGCGCCTCCCAGACGCTCCGCGCCATCATCGTCGGCGCGTTGGCACCTGCGTCCACCAGCCTCAACGGCTCGATTTTCGTGATTTTCCTGGGGTTGGTCCTCGCCGGGTCGATCGTCGCGTTGCTGTGCACCTACATCGCCCGAATGATGCTCACCGTGGCGCTCGTCGGTGCCGCCCCGCTGCTGCTCGCCGGGCACGCCCTGCCCCAGACCGACGGGCTGGCCCGCTGGTGGTGGCGGGCGTTCGGCGCCGTGCTCGGTATCCAGATCGCCCAGTCCTTCGTTCTGGTCGCCGCGATGCGGGTGTTCTTCACCCCCGGCGGGTTCACCGTCTTGGGCCCCACCCCGGACGGAGTGGTCAACCTGCTCGCGTCCATCACCCTCGTCTACATCCTGTTCAAGATCCCGTTCTGGTTGCTGCAGTCGTCGCGGATCGGCAACGGGAGGTCCTTCGTCAGCCGGCTCGTCCGCGCCTACGTCATGGGACGGGCGCTGGGTCTCGTCGCGGGGAGCTTCGGTGGACGCGGTGGCGGCCGGTTCACCGGCCGGGGCGGCCGGCACGGTGGGATCGGCCGTGGGGGCCGGCTACGAAGCGGGCGCCCGCCGGGTGGCGCGAACCCCTTCGCTCGCACCGATGATCCCTACGCCCGCGTCGAGGCCGACCCGAACGGTCAGCTCCTGCTCCCGCTGACCCGGGTGCCGCGGGTCCGCCGGCCCGGCCCGGCCCGGGGGGTGCCCCGCCCGTCCCGTCCGGCCCCTGGCGCCGTACGGCGCCGGCCGGGCCACCGCCAGCTCGCCCTGCCGTTTGACCAGGCGATCGGCCTCGGCGGGCGTTACCTGCCCGCCGAGGGCGGTGCCTGGATCGACCGGGACGGGCAGTACCTCCTGCCGTTCGAGGTCGACCACCTCCGTCCCCGGGCCGGTTCGCGGACCAGCCGTGGTGCCTCCGCCACCGGCGGCGTCCGGCCGGTGGGGCCGCGGGGGCGGCAACTGGAGCTGCCGTTCGACCCCTACCAGGGCCTCCGCCCGGACCGCACCGGCCAATACGCCCTCCCGCTGGAGGGACTACGCCGCACCCCGCGCCCAGCCCGACCGCCGACACCCGCCGTACCGCCCCCGGTGTCCCGCCCAACACCACCGCCGTCGCTGCCGGTACCGCCCCTCTACCGGCAGCTGATGTTGCCGAACATGCCCCGCCGCCGACGCCCGCCCCAGCCTGGAAGGTGACCTGCCTGCCATGACGCATCCTGTGCGGATTCCCGCCGACGTCGACCGCGAGGACCGGCTGATCGCGAACCTGACCGCCCGGCAGGTCCTGATCCTCACGCTCACCGCCGCCGGGCTCTACCTCGCCTGGACCGCCACCCACCGGCTACTGCCGCTGCCGGTGTTCGTGCTGCTGGCTGGCCCGATCGCGGCCGTCGCCGGCGTCGTCGTCCTGGGCCAGCGTGACGGGCTCAGCCTGGACCGGCTGCTGATCGCCGCGATCCGCCAACGCACCAGCCCACGGCAGCGGATCAACGCCCCCGAAGGCGTCGTCCCGCCCCTTGCCTGGCTGGCCGCCCGCGCCACCCGCGGGACCGGCGGGGATCGCCGGCCGGCTGCGGGCCAGGCGGCCGTGCCCCTACGATTGCCGGCCCGCACGGTCACGGCCAACGCCAACGCCGGGGTCGGGGTCGGGGTCGGGGTAATCGACCTCGGTGCAGACGGACTGGCCGTGGTCGCGGTCGCGAGCACGGTCAACTTCGCGCTGCGCACCCCCGGTGAGCAGGACGGCCTGGTCGGCGTGTTCGCCCGATACCTGCACAGCTTGACCGCCCCGGTGCAGATCCTCGTGCGGGCGATGCCCGCCGACCTGACCACCCAGATCCACCAGCTCGACGACGCCGCCGACCAGCTGCCCCACCCGGCGCTCGCGCACGCGGCCCGCGAACACGCCGCCTTCCTCGCCCAGCTCGCGGTCGAGATGCAGCTGCTGACCCGCCAGGTCCTGCTGGTCCTACGCGAACCGCTCATCACCGCGGGCCCCGTCGATGGGCTGGGTGGCGCCTCCCCGCTGGCCGCGCTGTCGGGCCGGCGGGCGGCGGCCCGCGACGCCCGCCGCGCCGGTGAGGCC
>NZ_CAKJTR010000216.1:0-2251 GCF_917627355.1 Protofrankia sp. Cj3
GGGCTACGCCTTTTCAGCGCCCACCCGGAGCGGTTGTTGCAACCTACCGATGGAGTATCGCCGAGTCAAACAGCGCCGAGTTGGTCGGCAGTTGCCTGGCGAAGCACCCCGAGCATCCCTGTTAAGGTGCCCGGACCGTGGATGGGGGCCACTGCGGCGTTTTGGCCGCGGTGTCTCCCGGCTTTCCGCCGGCAAGAGAAAACATACACGACGGAACGATGAAATTTCATGATCGCAAGCAGTTTGTAAAAATTTCTTTCCGTGCTCAGACGGCTACGCATAGGCGGATGAAGATCTGGCCAACCCCGGACGTCCGCGACACGTCCACCGGCCTACCCGCGGCCTCCGGCGCTGACGCCCCCGAGGGCCGGACCGCACGAGGACCGTGC
Organism: Protofrankia sp. Cj3; assembly: GCF_917627355.1. Classification (NCBI taxonomy): domain Bacteria; kingdom Bacillati; phylum Actinomycetota; class Actinomycetes; order Frankiales; family Frankiaceae; genus Protofrankia; species Protofrankia sp. Cj3. The sequence continues at coordinate 390 of NZ_CAKJTR010000216.1, forward strand.
CCCGGCCGCCGGCGAAGGATCAGGAGGAAACGGAGACGGACGGGGAACAAGCAAGGCGACAGCGTGACGGGATCAGGCAACGAGGGGAACGGGTGAAGACCATGCGAGCGACCGCCCTGACATCTTTTCGCGAAGAGATCGAAGCAGTTGTCACAGCGGCCTCGTACGCGCCATCGATCCATGACACGCAGCCTTGGCACTGGCTGGTCGGGGACAGGCGCCTGGATCTGTTCGCGGATCCCTCGCGGCTCCTGGGTGCCGTCGACCCCGACGGCCGGCAACTGCTGATCAGCTGTGGCGCCGCACTGTATTACGCCCGGATCGCGCTGCGCCTGCGCGGGTTCGTCCCGGATGTCGTCGTTCTGCCGGGCGGGCCCGGCTATGGCGGCCTCCACCGGGATCTCGCCGGCAAGGAGCCGCTCGCGACCATCCGCGTCAACGCGGCCAAGCCGGCTGACTGCTGGGAGCGGTCGCTTGGCGCCGCGGCCTACCTGGGACACGCGGGACACGCGGGCCGCGGGCCGATCGAGCCCACAACCGACATGACCGGGGCGGTGGCAGCGCTCCAGGATGCCGCCGGGCTCGAAGGTGCCTGGCTGGCCACGCTGGACGACACCGGTGACGACGATCATCTCGCGACAGGCCCGACGCCGCTTGCGGGCGACAGGCGGGACGGCCAGAACGCCGTCGCGGTGCTCGGCACCGCCGCCGACCGTCCTATCGATCGGATGACGGCGGGCCAGGCGCTCGCCCGAGTGCTGCTGACGGCCACCGCCCTCGGCGTGCCCGCGTGCCCGATCGGGCACGCGCAGGACATCGACGCGATCCGCGTCACGCTGCGCGAGATTCTGCGCAGCACCGGCACCGTGCAGATGGTCATTCGACTCGGCCCGCCGCTGCCCGGCGGTGTCCTGGGCGAACCAGCCCCGCGCCGGCCGCTTTCAGAGATCCTCACGATCGCGGGCTGACGGCTGCCTGTATCAACGGTGTGACGCTCGCGGCGGGCCGAACGGATAACCAGCGCCCCACCCGGCGCAACCCGGAGCGGCACGAGGAAGGGCGACGGCGGATCTCGTCAAGCCGTCCAGAAGGGTTTTCTGAGGCAACCGGCTTGACCTTGACCCTACGTCAGGCTTCCAGCATGGCGATATGACCGCTACCAACCCCGCGATCGAGGTCGCCGGACTCACCAAGTCCTACGGCGAGCACGCCGTGCTGGACGGCGTCGAGCTGACCGTCCCGCAAGGCACCGTCTACGCGCTCCTCGGGCCCAACGGCGCCGGCAAGACGACCATCGTCAACATCCTCTCCACCTTGCTGGCCCCCGGTGACGGCGAGATCCGCGTCGCCGGCTTCGACGTACGGCGCGAGCCCGCTGGAGTGCGTGCCGTGATCGGTGCCACCGGGCAGTTCTCGGCGATCGACACGCTGCTCACCGGCCGCGAGAACCTGCGGCTGATGGCCGACCTGACGCATCTGGACCGAGCGGCCGCGACGGCTGCCGTGACCATGATGCTGACGCGTTTCGACCTTGCTGACGCGGCTGACCGGCGGGCACAGACCTACTCGGGCGGCATGAAACGACGGCTGGATCTGGCGATGACACTCATCGCCCGGCCTCAAATAATCTTCCTTGACGAGCCGACGGCCGGTCTCGACCCGCGCAGCCGTCGCAACCTGTGGGCGATCGTGCGCGAGCAGGTCGCCGACGGCGTGACGGTGCTGCTGACGACGCAGTACCTCGAGGAGGCCGACCAGCTGGCCGACCGGATCGGCGTCCTCGACAACGGTCGCCTGGTCGCCGAGGGCACGGCCGCGGAACTGAAACGGCGGGTGCCCGGCGGATGCGTGTCGGTGCGGTT
>NZ_CAKJTR010000216.1:2886-8125 GCF_917627355.1 Protofrankia sp. Cj3
CACCGACACCGAGGCGCTCACCCTGCGGCTGCCGGGCGACGGCAGCATCGCCGGGCTGCGCCGCCTGCTCGATACCCTCGACGACGATCGCGTCGCCGGCCTGACGGTCACCTCGGCCGACCTCGACGACGTGTTCCTCGCGCTCACCGGCCACGCGGCCGAGGCGTCCGCGGCCGAGGAGATCCCCGCATGAGCGGCACCTACACCGTCCGTGACTCGATGACGATGCTGCGGCGCAACCTGCGCCACATCCGCCGCTACCCTTCGCTGTCGATCATGCTGGTCGCGCAACCGATCCTGTTCCTGCTGCTGTTCGTGTACGTGTTCGGCGGGACCCTGGGGGCCGGCCTGCCGGGCCACGAGGGCGGCGGAAACCGCGGCGGCTACCTCGCATTCATCATGCCGGGCATCCTGTTCATGACCATCGCCAGCATCGCGCTCGGCACCGCGATCTCGACCGCGACCGACATGACCACCGGGATCATCGCCCGGTTCCGTACGATGAACATCGCCCGGCTGTCGGTGCTCACTGGTCACGTGCTGGGTGCTGTCATCAGGACCGGATGCGCCGTGGTGATCGTGACGGCGTTCGCCTTCCTCCTCGGGTTCCGCTCCGACGCCGGTCCGCTCGGCTGGCTCGCCGCGATCGGGCTGTTGATTCTCATCGCATTCGCGCTCACCTGGCTGACCGTCGGCATGGGCCTGGCCGCGGACAGCGTCGAGACGGCCAGCAACACCCCGCTGTTCCTGATGATCCTGCCGTTCGTCAGCAGCGGCTTCGTACCGACCGACGCGATGCCGGCCGGGCTGCGCCAGTTTGCGGAGCACCAGCCGTTCACCCCGATGATCAATACCCTCCGCGCCCTCGTCACGGGCGCTCCGACAGGCTCCGACCGGTGGCTCGCGATCGGCTGGTGCATCCTGATCGCGCTGCTCGGCTGCCTCTGGTCACGTCGGCTGTTCCTCCGCGTGCCCGCGACATAGGAGACTGGTGCGGTGCTCACGATCAGTCAGCTGGCGTCGTACGCCGGCGTCACCGTGCGCGCGGTGCGGCACTACCACGCCAAAGGCCTCCTGCCGGAGCCGGAGCGCGACCATTCCGGCTACCGGCGCTACGACGCCCATGCCGTCGTCGAACTCATCAGGATCCGCGCTCTTGCCGAAGCCGGTGTGCCGCTCGCGCACGTCCGCGAGCTGTTGGCCGCGGGCGAGCGGGAGTTCACCGCGGCCGTCGCGGACATCGACCGGCGCCTACGCGCGGAGATCAAGGAGCGGCAACGGCACCGCGCGCGGATCGCGCAGCTGGCAGCCGGGGACAGCCTGGCCCTGCCGCCGGAGGCGGTGGCATACCTCGACCGGCTGCGCGAACTCGGATTGCCGGACCTGATGATCGAGGGCGAGCGGGACGCCTGGATCCTGGTAGCCGCCCAGCTCCCGGAGCACGTGTCGTCCTATGTGAAGCTGAAGAAGCAGCAGCTCGACGACCCGGCAACGGTCGCACTCTACCGCGATTTCGCCGCGATGATCTACTGGGAGATGGACGACCCGCGGGTGGCGGCCGTGGCCGACCGGCTCGTCGCCTCTCTCGAAGCCGCCGAGGACGAGGGATGGGAGAGCCACAACCAGGAGATGACCGACGCGCTCGCGGAGCTCCTCGACTCGGTCTTCCTCCACTCGGTGCCGATCGCCCGTCAGCTCATGGAGCGGCTCCACGAACGCGGCTGGCGCGGCTGGACCAAGCTCGAGCGGATCAGCCCGACAGAGCGCGCCACCGGCAGGCCCATCGCCCACCGCGCACCATCCCAGCCAGGATGATCATCGTTGCGCTCCGGCGCCACAGCTCCCGCTTCGTCGACGTGGCGAAACGTGAGTAGCGGCATCCGGGGCGCCAAGTACGGCCACCGGGTTACGTAGACGCTTCCAGGGCGGGCCGGTCACAGTTGGCTCGAGGGCCCACACCGCGCCGGTTGTGTCATTGTTCCCGTGGACGTACAGCGCATACGGACGACCCAGCGTCGCATCCAGACACGGATGGTAAATAGTGTCGCAGAACTTGCGGAAGGTCACGTACGTCACGCAGTCACACCGTGTGACGTACGGACTCGCTGCGACACCATGTCAGACTCTCACGGTCGCGTGAGCCACCTCGATAGCCGACTTGCGACGATCGAGGGACGGGTCTCCGGATGCGCCTGCCGGCTAGCCCCAAGGGCGTTCGGCTAGTCCGTGCCAAGATCGCGCCCGTGCGCACGGGACGCGCCGGATCTGCCGCCCGTCATCGGCTGGCCGAGGGGATGGTACTGACGGCTATCCGAGCCGCAGGAGTACCGCTCCAGCTGCTCCGTCCGGCGTTGACGCGCCTGACGGAGCAGCTCGGAATCGAGCACGTCCTCGCCGCTCGCGAGGCGATGCCCACCGCGGTTCCGTAAAGTTGCGATCAGTGGAGCGCGACGGACCGGAGGGTGGTGGGTGATGACTCGCTCGTTCAACACGACTGGACCGTGCGTGCCGATCGATCATTACATGATCCCAGCCCCGGCACGGCTCCCGGAAGTTCCAGATCTCGTCGAGGACAAGAAATATTTTGTTATTCACGCCCCCCGCCAATCGGGCAAGACAACGGCGCTACGGGCACTAGCCGCCGAACTGACCACGAGTGGGCGCCACGCGGCAGTGGTGCTGTCAATGGAGGCCGGACAGCCCTGGCCGGATGACGTCGGCGCGGCCACCCGTGCGATCCTCGGCCGTGCCCGTCGCGCAGCACGAACCAACCTGCCCGCCGAGTTGCGTCCGCCGCCATGGCCGGACAGCTGGGACGAAGTGCTCCTCTCGGACGCATTCGCCGCCTGGGCGGAGGCCTGCCCGCGACCACTCGTTCTTTTCCTCGACGAGATCGACTCTCTCGCGGGGCGCACGATGCTCAGCGTGCTTCGCCAACTGCGGGACGGCTTCGCTGACCGCCCCACCGGCTTTCCCGCGTCCGTGGCGCTCTGTGGCCTGCGCGACATCCGCGACTACAAGATCGCCGCAGGCGGCGACCCGACCAGGCTGACATCGCCAAGCCCGTTCAACATCGCGGTGACGTCGCTGCGGCTGAGTGACTTCACCATCGACGAGGTCCGCGCCCTCTATGGACAACACACCACCGACACCGGCCAACGGTTCACCTCACAGGCCGTCGAGTACGCCTACGCACTGACGATGGGCCAGCCATGGTTGGTCAACGCCCTCGCATACGAGATCGTCAACCGCATCAAGGTGCCAACGACGGTGACGATCACAGGCGAGCATGTCGACGAGGCCGCCGAACGGATCACGGTCGCCCGTGAGACCCACTTGGACTCCCTACTCGACAAGCTCCGTGACTCCCGCGTCAGACGGATCATCGAGCCCATCCTCGCCGGCACGCAGGTCAGGTTCGACCCGTTCGCCGACGACCTCGCCTACACCACCGACCTGGGACTGATCCGACGAACCGCGACAACGGTCGAAATAGCCAATCCGATCTACCGGAACGTCATCACGCGAGTCCTTGCCGACGGTCTCTTCGAGGGGATTCTCGGCGCGCCCCGGCCCCGCTCGTTCATACTCCCCGACGGCCGACTCGACCTGCCCGGCCTGCTCACCCGATTCACCGACTTCTGGCACCGGACCGAGGACATCCTCGAAGCCGACGAGCCCTACCGCGAAGTGACCCCCCACGTCACCCTGCTCGGCTACCTCGACCGCGCCATCAATGGAAGCGGCTTCGTGGACCGCGAATACGGCGTCGGACGCGGCGCACTCGACCTGCTCATCCGCTGGACCTACACCGAACCCGACGGCAGACCCGCCGTCCAGCGCGAAGCTCTCGAGGTCAAGACCCACCGGCCCGGCGACAAGGATCCGACGAAGGCCGGCGTCAGCCAGTTGGACTGCTACCTGCTCCGCCTCGGCCTCTCCGCCGGCCACCTCGTGATCTTTGACCAGCGACCCGCCGAACGCAAACGCGTCGCCACCAAGCTGGGCTCAGAGACCGCCACAAGCCCCAGTGGACGGACTGTCACGATTGTCCGTATCTGACCCGCCAGTACGTCGTCCTGTCGACGGCGACCCTCGACCGGCTCGACGAACACGTCGACGTCGTCGAGTTCGAGGCGGCGATCTCCGGCTGGGCCGTCGCGCGGGCCCTGGCCTGCCCACCCCGACCCGCGGCGCCACCCACCGAGCCCGCCGAAACGGCTCAGCCAGCGCGGCGGTGCCGGCGGTCGCGGGCGGACGCGCTACGCGAGACCGACCCGGACGGCCGTGTCCGGCTCGCTCCGACTCACCCGTTCGTCGACCCGGCGGTGCGGGTCGAGGCCTCCTACCAGGCCGGCCAGCAGGCCGTCGCGGTCGACGGGAAGGAGTCCCGCGGCGCGAAACGCGGCGGGATGCCCAGGGTGCACCTGCTCGGCTCGGTCGTCCACGCTCTGCGCATGCTGGTCGCCCAACAGCGGGTGGAGAATACGACCACCGAGGTCAGGCACGTCGCCTCACTCCTCGAACCGCTACCGCTGCGTGACGTGGTGATAACGGCTGACGCTCTCCAGACGAACGTGGCGAACACCCTCTACCTGCGCCGGATGAAGCTGGCGCACTACCTGCTGCCGGTCCGGGGTAACCAGCCCCGCCTGTTCGCCCTGCTCGACGCCCTGCCCTGGCTGACTACCCCGGTCACGGCCGCGACTCAGGAGCACAGCCATGGCCGGCTCGAGACCCGTACCCTGCGCCACCTGCCGATGCCCGCCGGCCACGGGATGGTTGATGCCGCCCGCGCTGTGCTCGTCGAACGCTCCGTCACCGAATGGCGCGGCGGCGCCTGGCGGACCAGGACCGAGGCTGTCCTGTCCATCACCAGCCTCGCCGCTCATGAGGCCACCCCCGCCGACCTGCTCGCCCACGTCCGCGGCCACTGGACCGTCGAGCACACACATTGGCTACGGGATGTCATCTGGCGCGAGGATGCCTCCCTGCTCCGTACCGGCGACAACCCCCAGCTGTGGGCCGCTATCACCAACCTCGTGATCAACATGTTTCGGCTACTGGGAGTAACACGGTTCACGATCAAACGGGTTTTATAGGACAAAAACGGTACTTCGTATCCCGTCGCACCGGGTACGAAGCTCGTGATCCTCCTCGAATCTGCGCAAAACCGGCTCGACGGGCTGGAGGACAAAACTTCCGATAGGTCAGCAGATCTTGATCAAACTCACTCTAA
>NZ_CAKJTR010000217.1:0-5135 GCF_917627355.1 Protofrankia sp. Cj3
TTCCCACGAAGAAGCGACCGGACGTCATCGACGCCCTGGTCGTCATCGCGGCTGCTCTTCACGGTCCGGCCCAGATCCTCACCAGCGACCCAGGCGACATAGGTGCCTACACCGCCACACTCGACCACGCTGACATCGTCGTCGAACCGATCTGAGATGTTCCTCGCGATCCTGGGCTGACGCTCCGTCGTTACGAGCTGCCGGGCGACGGTTGCGCGGTCCCAGCACGGCTGGTACGCCGCCGAGGTCCCGGATGAGATCGCTGGTGATCCGGATGCCCTCCGCCTCGTCGCCACAGATCGCCACCGTTGGCGCCGGAGTGTCCTGACCACCGCTGGTGGGCCGGCGTGTCCACTGGCCAGCGGTGAAAAGATGAAATGCCTTCATGACCTGTGCCCCGGGGTCGCTGAAGCCCCCGGATCACTGATGGCTGACGGACTGCTCCTGGCCCAGCTGCCGGGCGTAGAGGCGGGCGTAGGCGCCCCCTGCCGCCAGCAGTTCGCTGTGCGTGCCCCGTTCGACAACCGTGCCCGCGTCCAGGACGTGGATGGCGTCGCGTCGACGATCGTCGACAGCCGGTGCGCGATCACCACCCGGGTGCGTCCGGTGCCCAGCCGGGACAGTGCCTCCTGCACCACGTTCTCGGTCAGCGAGTCCAGCTGTGACGTGGCCTCGTCCAGGACGAGCACGGGCGGGTCGGCGAGCAGGACCCGGGCAAGGGCGAGCCGTTGGCGTTCCCCGCCGGAGAGCTGATAGCCGCGGGCCCCGACCATCGTCTCGATGCCCCGCGGGAGTTTGTCCAGCCGCGGGCGCAGGCCGGCGTCGACCGCGGCGGTGGCCACCTCGTCGTCGCTTTTTCCTGAACCGGTCGTGGTCCTCGATCGGTCGTTGCCCTCATCCAGCCGCGGCCATTGTGGCCATGGTGGTGGTGGCCGCGGTCGGCTGGTCGAACTGCGTCCGGTACAGCTCCCCGTAACGTCCGCCGGCGCTGAGCAGGTCGGTATGGGTGCCACGCTCTACGACCCGTCCGTCCTCGATGACAAGGATGAGGTCGGCGGAGCGGATGGTGGACAGCCGGTGCGCGATCACCATCGCGGTCCGTCCGGTGAGTGCCTCGGCCAGGGCCGCCTGTACCGCGGCCTCCGAGGTGGAGTCCAGGTGCGCGGTGGCCTCGTCGAGGATCACTACTCGCGGCCGTGCCAGCAGGAGCCGGGCGATGGTCAGGCGTTGGCGTTCACCGCCGGAGAGGCGATACCCGCGTTCGCCGACGACGGTGTTCAACCCGTCGGGCAGGCTCTCGACGAGGTCGGCAAGCCTGGCCCGGCGCAGCGCGTCCCACAGCTCGTCCTCGGTCGCCTCGGGCAGTGCAAGCAGCAGGTTCGCGCGGATCGACTCGTGGAACAGGTGCCCGTCCTGTGTGACCATCCCGAGTGTCGCGCGGATGGATCCGGCGGTCAGGTCGCGGACGTCGATCCCGGCCAGGCGCACTGCGCCGGTGTCGACGTCGTAGAGCCGGGCCGTCAGCTGTGCGATCGTGGACTTTCCGGCGCCTGACGAGCCCACCAGCGCTACCAGCTGCCCGGGTTCGACCCGGAACGAGACGCCGTGCAGAATCTCGACACCGCCACGGGTGTCGAGGACGGCGACCTCCTCCAGCGATGCGAGCGAGACCTTGTCCGCGGGCGGGTAGCTGAAACTGACGTCGTCGAATTCCACTGACACCCCTCCCGCTGGCACGTGCCGCGCGTCCGCGCGGTCGGCGATCAGTGGTTCGAGGTCCAGAACCTCGAACACCCGTTCGAAGCTTACCAGAGCGCTCATGACTTCCACCCGGGCGCTGGCCAACGAGGTCAGCGGGGCGTAGAGCCGGGTGAGCAACAGCGCGAGCGCGACGACGGCGCCGGGTTCCAGCTGCCCACGCAGCGCGTAGAAACCGCCGAGCCCGTAGACGAGGGCAAGCGCCAGCGCCGAGACCAGGGTCAGCGCGGTGATGAACACCCACTGCACCATCGCCGAGCGGACCCCGATGTCGCGGACGCGCCGCGCCCGTACGGCGAACGCGGCGGACTCGTGGGCGGGCCGGCCGAACAGTTTCACCAGCGTCGCGCCGGGCGCGGAGAAACGCTCGGTCATCTGCGTGCTCATCATCGCGTTGTGGTTGGCCGCCTCGCGTTCGAGCCGGGCCAGCCGGCTGCCCATCCGCCGTGCAGGCACGACGAACAGCGGCAGCAACAGCAGCGCGAGCACGGTGATCTGCCAGGAAATTCTGATCATCACGGCGAGGGTGAGCAGGAGTGCGACGATGTTGCTGACCACGCCGGAGAGCGTGTTACTGAAGGCCCGTTGCGCGCCGATGACGTCGTTGTTCAACCGGCTGACCAGCGCGCCGGTACGGGTGCGGGTGAAGAATGCGATGGGCATCCGCTGCACGTGGTCGAACACGGCGGTGCGCAGGTCAAGGATCAGGCCCTCGCCGATAGTTGCCGACAGCCACCTGGACACCAGCCCGAGGCCGGCCTCGGCCACCGCGATGACGGCGATGAGCACCGCGAGCCCGACCACGACGTGGACGGCCGCGCCGCGCACGATCGCGTCGACGACCCGGCCGGCGAGTACCGGTGTCGCGACCGCCAGGACCGCCGTCACGACGCCGAGCAGCAGAAACCAGGTCAGCTGCCGGCGGCGCGGCCGGGCGAAACCGCCGATCCGCCGCAGGGTCGCCTTGGAGAAGGGGCGCCGTTCGTCCTGCGCGGTCATCGCCTTGTGCATCGACATCCACGCGGTGACTTCCATGCTCATGGAGTACCTCTGCTCATGGGTTACCTCTCGGTGGCGCAGGGTTGCTACCGGCATGCGGCGCCGGCCGTCGAGGGAAGGTTAGAGGTTCAAGCGAACTGCAGGTCAAGCGTGCCCGGAGCGACTTCACGGAGTTCAGCCGCGGAAGTAGAGCAGAAGTGGAAGGGAAGGTGGTCTCCAGCGGTCGGTGCACCGCCAGCCCCGCGTCGGGACCTGAGCAGGAGTTCACATCGGGTTGTTGGGGCAGGTCAGGGGTCTGCCCAATTGCGATCAAGCTTGCCGGACCCCTGCTCCACTGGTCACCGGCTACGCTCGCCGAGCGGTGCCCTGCCTGTATTCCGACATCGAGGTCGCGGCGCTGATGATAGCGGCGGGCACGCTGCGCTACCCGATGGCGGTCGCGACCTACCGGACGCTGATCGGCCTGCTAGCGGTCACCGGCCTGCGTATCGGGGAAGCCGCCCGCCTCGATGACACCGACTTCGACCTGCGGCTGCGGCTGGGGCTGGGGCTGGGGCTTGGGCTGCTGACCGTGCGCGTGAGCAAGAACGGCCGGTCCCGCCAGCTCCCGTTGCACCCGATGCCAACAAGATTGTCGATGACCGGTACGACGGGTGGCTCCGCGGTGAATACGGCAATGGGAGCTGAGCGATGAGGAGGGACGTGCCGTGGCGAGTACGTGGGAGCAGGTACGGGCCAAGCGGCCTCCAGACGAGGGCTGGGCGGCTGAGTACCGCGCACGCCTGGATGCTGAGGTACGCGCCTACCGGCTCAGGGAGATTCGTGAGGAGCAGGGTCTGACGCAGGCCGAGTTGGCCGAGCGGATGCATGTGAAGCAGCCATCGGTGTCCGAGCTGGAGCGCGGCGGGCTCGATCGGGCGGGGCTGGCCACGATCAGGGCCTACGTGGAGGCCCTGGGCGGGAAGATCGAGATTATTGCCGACTTTGGTGATCGTCGAGTGGTCCTCGGCTGACCTCGAGGATGCGGCGCGCTTGGCTGGACTCGAACCCCTAACCTCTTGATCCGTAATTTGCTCGGGATCTTCCGGGGACGTCCGCTGACGTCCATCCCGTCCGCTGGCCTGGCGGGGCCTGTCCATGGGTGGCCGTCGGCGTCCAGTCTCGTTCGCGGCCTTGGCTGTCAACTTGGCTGTCAGACGGGTAGCAGTTCGAAGCCGGGGCAGTGACGTGGCGTCACGGCCAGAAAGTGGCGGCGGTCGATGGTGGCCAGTTGCGCGATGTCGAGGCGTTCGGCGATCGCGATGACGTAGGCGTCGGTGATGCCGAGTGGGAACCCGGCGTACTGTTCCACCAGCTCGACAGCACGGTCGAAGTCCGGCTTTGTAGGCGTGACCATGGCCAGATCGCCGCTCTGAAAGGCTTTCAGGAACGTGATCTCGGCTCGGGCGCCGAGGTGCTTGGTCAGGTGGTAGCAGGTCTCGATCACGACCGGCGCCGGCACGAGGAGCGGTGGCGCTGTTGTCGCATCAGGGCGGCGCTCGCCTCGTGGTGCTTGTCCCGGCGGTCGAACGCGGCGTAGAGAGGACCGGTGTCCCACAGGATCACCGGATGTCAGCCCCAGGGCCGTCGTTGTCGAACAGCGCCTCGTCCACCCACTCGGACAGGTCGTCACGACCACTGTCGAATGCGCCGATGAAGGACGGTCCCGCCCACACCGCGCCCTGTGTCGCGGTCTCCTTGTCCAGGTCCGGGTTTGCTGCGACCAGGCGCAACAGCGCCCGTCGGGCATCCGCGGTGCGTTCCGGGGCAAGCCGGTCGACGAGGGCGTGCAGCTCAGAGTAGTGGTTGTGGGCCACGCTCATGGGTTCCAGCGTAGCCCTGTCCTGGAACTCGTGAGCCACATCTGATCCGCAGGAGTGGCCGGATAAGGCGCGGGGGGGGGAGCCCTGTAGCTGCTGGCGGGCTCAACGCGTCCGCCGTAACCACCTGGCCAGACGTCTCGGCGATGCCACCGGCCTCATCGACACGGAACATGACGAGAAGGCCGCGATAGTGATCACGCGTGTATGATCTTTCTCAATTGCAGTACAAACTGCAGTACTTGAGCCCTGGAAAGCCCAGAGCCCCGTGCCGTTTGATCGGTTGCGGGGCTCTGAGCCTGTCTCAACCAGACATCTGTGGGCGCCGCTTTGGATCTTCGGTGGTCACCTGATTAGGCAAAACCCCAGGCGGTGGGGTCCGGGGGGCGCCCCCCGGAGCAATATCGCGGGCCTCGGGGAGCTTCCCGGAGGGAAGCGGCCAGGGAATCCCGCGTCGCGTGCGCTCGGAGGGACTCGAACCCCCAACCTCTTGATCCGTAGTTTGATCTGGATCTTCCA
>NZ_CAKJTR010000217.1:5285-6222 GCF_917627355.1 Protofrankia sp. Cj3
TCGACGTCCGTGGACGTCCACCGCGTCCGCTAACCAGGGGCGTGCGTCCGCTGACGTTCGCCGATGTCCGTGGTCGTCCGCCGGTTTGGCTGTCAACGTGGCTGTCAGCAACGAGGATGACTGAAGGATGAAGGCCAGGGCACGAAGCGCTTCTTGTATCGCTTTGGGCACGCTCGTGTCACAGAGAGGCGTAGAACCTTGACGTCATAGACCGTGTGGGGCATTGTAGGCGTTGTGAAGTGGGCCGTGATCCTCGTCGATGAAGTCGACGAATGGTTCATGGGTCTGGTGCGCAGCGATCCCCGGACTGCTGAGCTCGTTACGGCGGCGATCGATCAACTGGTTTCCGATGGTCCGGCGTTGGGGCGTCCGTACGTTGACAGCATCCAGGACTCAAAGATCCACAACATGAAGGAGCTCCGGCCGGGGTCGGCGGGAGGTACCGAGGTGCGGATCTTGTTTGTGTTCGACCCGCAGCGACAAGCGGTGTTGCTGGTCGCAGGCGACAAGTCCGGCCAGTGGCGGCGGTGGTACGAGGTGAACATCCCGTTGGCGGAGCAGCGCTACCAGCGGTGGTTGGATGGCGACTATGGCGTGGAGAGGAGCTGACGGGTCATGGCGCGGACGTGGGAAGAGGTACGCACCGAGGTTGTGGCGACCGGACTGCTTGGCCAGGAGCGGATTGACGCGATCGGCGTGAGAATGCGGGCTGAGACCCGGGCGCATCGACTGGCCGACATCCGGCGGACCTATGGGCTCGACCAGGGCGAGGTGGCTGAGCGGATCGGCGTGTCTCAGTCGCGGATATCACGTATTGAGCGAGGCGACTTGGATCACACCGAAATTGCTACCGTGCGTAGCTATATTGAGGCGCTCGGAGGTCAGGTTGAGATCGTGGCGAAGTTCGGTGACGAGCGTATAACGGTTGGATGACCTA
>NZ_CAKJTR010000217.1:6632-8034 GCF_917627355.1 Protofrankia sp. Cj3
CGTGACCGACGTGTTGCGATCAGGGCCCCGATGGGTGTATTACCCATATCGTGTCGTCGATCATCAAGAAGCGGCGGGGTGACCGCGTCTACCTGTACGCCGCCACGTCCGCACGGGTCGACGGCAAGCCCAGAATCGTAGACCAGGTCTACCTCGGCACCGAGGACGAGGTGATCGCCCGGCTGTCCGGCCAGGGCGGCGACGGACTGACGCTACCGAACGCCACCGAGCATCGCACTTTCGGTGATGTCGCGGCCGTATGGGGCATGCTGACCCGCCTCGACGCCGCGGGGACCATCGACGCGGTGGTCGGGGCCGCACCGGTTAGCGACGGCGTGACGGTCGGGACCTACCTGGCGCTGGCGGCGCTCAACCGGATCTGTGACCCGCGCTCGAAGGCCGCCTTCGCCGAGTGGTACCGGACCACCGCGCTGCCACAGATCACCGGGATCCGAGCGAAGGCGCTGGACCACAGGCAGTTCTGGGAGGCGATGGACCGCGTCGAGATCACGAAGGTCGACGAGATCGAGGCGGCGCTGACCCGCCGGATGATCGAGATCTTCGGTCTGGACACGTCCGGCCTGATCCTGGACATGACCAACTTCGCCACGTTCATCGACTCGACGAACCCCCACGCGCCGGTCGCCGCCCGTGGCAAGGCGAAGCAGAAGCGCTACGACCTGCGCCTCGTCGGACTGGGTCTGGTCGCGACCCGCGACGGCGGGATCCCGCTGCTCTCCCGGGTCTACAAGGGCAGCCTGCCAGACGTCACGCAGTTCACCCCCATGATCGAGGAGCTGGCGCGCCGCTACGCCGACGCCGTGCAGACCCTGACCTTCGACGCCGGACAGAACTCCGAGGTCAACTTCCGCGGGCTCGCCGCGCTCGGGCTGCACTTCGTCGGCTCGGTGCCCCCCTCCGACCTGCCCGACCTGCTCGCGCGCCCGACCAGCGACCGGGCGCTGGTCGACCGGTACGCCCCCGAGGGCCTGACCGCGCTCGACACCCGCGCCACCGTGCTCGGTGCCGACCGGCGGGTGATCCTCACACACTCACCGACGCTGCACACCGCCCAGCGGGTCGGTTTCGCGCAGACCCTCGCGAAGGCCACCGGTCAGCTCGACGAGCTCGCGGCCAGGCTCGCGCGCGGCCGCACCCGCAAACCGCGCGCCGCGGTCGAAGCCGAGATCACCTCTTACCTGGCGCCGCGCTGGGTCGCCCGGGTGCTGCGCACCGAGCTGACCGGCGACATCCCGAAGAACCTCCGGCTGACCTGGCACCACGACGAGGCCGCGCAGGCCGCGCTCGAGGAGGAGATCTTCGGCAAGCGGATCCTCGTCACCGACCACGACGACTGGCCGATCGACCAGGTCGTGGATGCCTACCGGTCCCAGGAGGATCT
>NZ_CAKJTR010000218.1:0-7461 GCF_917627355.1 Protofrankia sp. Cj3
GGGTCCATAGCCGGGCATGCCGATCGATCCGGTGGCATGTTTCCCCCAAAAACGATCTGTATTAAACAGCGGTTGCTCAACTGATCAACTGAAGGTGCGTCATGTGCCTGCCGGATTCGGCAACAAGATTATCAGCGTCCATCCCGTGGTGAAGTAACGCTGGATGTCGCGGGCCGTGAGCTGGCCCCAGCATCCGATCGGGCGGGCATCGGCAACAAGACCCTTGGTGAGCCCATCGAGGGCATAGCCCTGGCCAGCGCGAATACCTTTTCGGCGGGCATCGCGTCGTGCACCGCCTCCCAGCCGCCATGATTTCGTCATGTATATACATGACAGTTTTCCGACAGGCTTCCGAGATACACGACAGCGGCGATTTTCCTATAGTCGCTAACGTCAAGCTCCGTAACCTTCGATGCCCCGTAGCGGACCAGGGCCCGGTACGGGGGCGAGGCCATCGGCGGCTGGGCAACAGCAAGATCGGACGATCGCTACGCGCTCCTCCGCGGTGCCGATGAGAGGAGCGTCCACTCGAACGCAGGAGGTTCCCACGTGTTTCGAGACGCAGGCCAGCCGGTACGAGCAGTGCCGCCGGCAGGCGCCGCCGCGATTATTGACCGGAAGGACCCTTCATGCCATTAATCGACCCGATCACCGCCGTGACGCGACGACGTACCACCGCACCACGGCGGTTGCCCGAGCCGAGGCACAAAAATCCGACGACACGGGAGCGTCGACGGCGCTGGATCACCGCTGTGGTCGCCGTTCTGGTCGGGCCGGCGGTCCTGGCCACGACATTGACGCTGAACACCTCGGCGGCGCAGGCCGTGAACAATGACGGCACGTCGTCGTTCGCCACATACAACATGCACGGCTCCGACAACGGATTGACCTGGCGGTCGGAGATCCAGCGGCTGACCGCGCACAACGCGGTGGTGGCGCTGCAGGAGGCCGGCAGCGGGCCGCCGATGCCGGCGAGCATGGACCGGAGCAACTTCCGGCAGATCCGGCTCAATCCGTCCCGCCCCAGCCCCTTCCCCGGTTCGGTCACGCAGGTGACCTGGCCGGGTGGCCCGAGCGGCGGCAACCGTTACGTGTACTTCCTGCAGACGGACCCCCGCCGGGTTGGTGACACGGGCCTGGACACGTGGGACGGCGGCCAGATGAACGTGGCGATGGTCACCGATTCCCAGGCCGATGAGGTCCGCGTACTCGAGAACCCGGCCTACGACCCGAACCCGAACGCCCCGAACAACCGTTACCGGGCGCGCCCGCTGCTCGGTCTGCGATTCGGGAACACCTGGTACTGGAACACGCACGCCCGCGGCGAGGACGTGCCCGGACTGCTCAACCAGGTTCGGAACTTCGCGGCCACCGACGGCCGCAACTGGGTCCTGGTCGGCGACTTCAACCTGAACATCCTCAACCGTTCCGACGACGAGGCCCGCAACCAGTCGCTGCATCTGCGCGCTGATGAGACCCTGGTCCGCACAGGTCAGCCGACGTTCATCAACGGCAACAACCCGAGTGAGCTGGACTACGCGATAACGCACGGCCTGCCAGCGTTCACCGCGACCATTCCGAGGGGTGCTGGATCCGACCACGTGCCTGTGGACTTTGCCCGGACACCGCCGCCGGCCCAGCCGCCAGCCCCGGCCCGCGTCTACGGCACCGTGCTGGCCACACCGAGCGGCCGTCTGCTGCAGGAGAACCCGGACCGTTCGATCGCGATCGGGGACGCCCGCTACGACAACAACCAGACCTACCGGATGTACACCACCGACTCGCTTACCCACTACCTGCGCAACGTCGGCACCGGAGACTGCGTCGCGGTCGCGCCGGACGCCCGCCGGGACGTGTCCTCCCGGATCGTCGCCGACACGTGCGATGACCCGCGCTCGCAGTGGACGATCAGCCATCTTGAGGACGACCCGGTGCCGAACGACGACAACGGCGGACCACAACGCTGGCAGAGCGTGGCCTTCCCCGGGCTCTGCCTGACTCCGGCTGGCAACTCGGTGACCGCGGCGCCGTGCACCCAGGACGCTGCCCAGCGGTGGTGGGACAGCCCTTCCTCCCTCCCTACAAACTGGCAGACGACTGACGCGAACGTGCGACTCGAATCCGCGTTCAATGGCCGGCTGCGGCGGATCGGCAAGGTCGCCAACACCGAGGTCTATACCGCATCCAAGCCGCCCGCCAGCTGGTGGATCTATTGGTGGTTGTGGGAGAAGCAAGATTTCGGCTGGAACATCCAGCGGATTAGCCCGGACGACAACCTGGTCCGAATCAAGAGCCTGGACGGTGACCTTTGGTGCCTGGGCAGCCGGGACGAGCACGCCACCAAGACAACGGCTGCCGTGCTCCAGGTGTGCGACGCCCCCCGCGGCGTCGACGGGGCTGGCCAGCGTTGGCTGGCCGAGAGCTACCCAGACGGGACCATCCGCTTCCGTAACGAGGCGAACCACCTGTGTCTGCTGTCTCCCGACGGCCAGAGTGGTTACGCCTCGCTTTACGAGTGCCAGGACATCCCGGCCGAGCGCTGGAGCGTGGTGAAGCCCTGAATCGCCGGGCCGCCTGGACCGGCGCGTACGATGGTCCAGGCGGCCCAGTCTCCGGGCGGGTTGACCCGCGGTGACGGACCGGTTAGGTGTGGTGAGCCGCACTCATGATCGACCAGGGCCATATTGACAGACCAGGCAGGCTGAACGACAAGCGCGGTCATCGCAAAAGCGATAGTCAGTCGGCACGGCGCCACAACCAAGCATCCATTCGGTCGCCCGCGTAGACCAGCGCAGCGCCATTCGCGCTGATATGCAGCTCGCGCACATGCGACCCGCCCGCAGCGGTGCCCGGCGGTTCAGTCAGGGATTTGGTTTCGACGTTGCCGCTGGTTACGTCCCACTGCAGTAGCACTGTGTTGTCGTAGGCGCCGGACACCAGCGTCCGGCCGTCCGGAGTGAAGTCGAGACACAGCACCCCGCCGCCATGGCCGTTCAGGTCCGAGGCGAAATGCACGCCGGTCTGGTCGACATGCCACAGCACAATCGGACCGCCGTTGTCCTGGCCGGTCGCGAGCATCGTCCCGTTCGGGTTGAAGGAGGCCGTGAAGACCGATCCCGGTGCATATGCGGGTTCTCCCACCGGCTGTAGGCGGTTGATATCCCAGAGGACTATTTTTCCCTGCGAATCCGGTGTGCCCGGCCTGGCTGGTTCGGCGACAGTGACGAACCAGCGCCCGGTCGGATCCACCTCCGTACTCCAGAGTTCGCCGTCCGCTTGTACCACCCCCGCTTCACCCGTGGCGATATTCCAGACCCGGGCGGTGTGATCCTGGCTCGCGCTGACCAGCGTGGCACCATCCGGCGAGAACGACAGCGAGCGGATGTTATCGCGGTGCCCTGTCATTCGCCTCGGCGGTGCATGTCCCGCGAGATCCCACAGAACGACAGTCTTGTCCATTCCACCGCTGGCGAGAATTGTTCCGTCCGGGCTGAACGCGAGAGCGTCGACACGACCGGAATGGACCCCGATCAGGGTTGCTGTGCTTTTTCCGGAGGACGTGTCATAGAGAATGATTTTTCCGTTCTCGCCGCCAGTCGCGGCCACCGTTCCAGAACCGTTGATAGCCACGCTGGTCACATTGCTGGTCTGCCCCTTCAGCAGCATCGGCCGGGCCGTGTCGAATCCGCCGAACGGCACAGCTGGCGGTGCCGCGGTTACCCTGCGGTCCGGACCCGTCCGAGCGTCGTCCCCGCTGGGGGCGAACACAAGGACAGCTGTCACCGCAACGGCCACCGTCACGGCGATCAGGCCGCTTGCCAGTCCGATCGTTCGGGCCCGAGTACGGCCTGGCCGAGTATGGCGTGGCCAGGCCTCTTTCGTCGGCGTAGGCAGGATGGTTGGAGCGGCGGCGGCATGCGGTTCGTCGGTCTCAGGCGGCCTGTCTGGGCCGGTTGCGGTCAGGGCGCGTGACTCAGGAACAGATGTCGGCACGGACGTGACAGGCTCCCGTACCGTGTCGTCTGTGTCCGCGGATTCGCCGGGGCTGTCACGGGCGTCATCATCACGCGGTACCGGCGGTACCGGCGGCGGATCAACCACAGGCAGGTCGGCGAATCGCTGAAACACCGGGTTGCCCGGAAACATCTCGAGCGCGGCCCGCGCGATCCGACGGTAGGGGTCGACGGCGATTCCGTTCTCGAACGAGCGGAACGTCTCCGCCCACCACAGCGTCGCGTTGAGTCCGACCCAGTCGAGATGCCGGTCGGCCGGGATGCCGATCTCCAGAAGAAGGTGGTGCGCGGCGGTCTGGTTGGAGAAGGCCACCGCGAGCGCGGACCGCAGTATGCGAACGTCGTCGTTCCCATGTGCCGCCCCGCCCAGCAAGGCCACCCCGACTCCTCACTCCGATGCCTGTAGATCGAGGAAGAAGGATACGACCGCATCCGCCCACTGACGGGCTGGGAGGACAGCGAGGCGTGGCCTACACCAGGACCACCGACTGTTCCGTCTCAACGGCGATGCCAGTTGAGGGGTGGCGGCGCCAACGGCACGGCGGATCATAGAATATACGTCGGTGATGCCTGGGTGACCGCTTCGCGGGCCAGCATCCCGCCGGCTCAACTCGCCGACCTGCATATCTGTCACTGCGGCGCGTTCGCCTACATCGCAGGCCAGGTCGCTGACGGAGAGAGGATCCCGCTGACGCGGCTGCGCTACGCGGGATCGGCCACACGCAGAGGCGTCCCCCGCGAAGGACGTACGGGCGAGACCCCCCGGGCCTGCCTGGTGGATATTGGTCGATGCGGGTGGTGATCCAGCAGGCGGTTCGCAAGGCTGCGGACAGCGGGGTCCCCGTGCGGCGCGCAGCGGGGTACGGGAGCGATGCGGCGGGGTGCCTGCTGGGCATCGATCCGCGCGATCGAAGATTTGCCAGACAGGCCCCAAGGTCACGAACCCCAGATCGGAACCGACGACGTGAACCCCCTGATCGCCAGCGCGTTCGACCTTCCCGACCATCTCACCCCCAAGGCCGACCCGACACTGATCGCCGGTGACGAGCAGCACTTCGCGGCCATCGCGGAGAGTCTCGAGCAGTCGATCGCTGACCTGTCCGACCGCCTCGACGCCGAGCGCAAAGCGCCCGGCGGCATAGGCCGGGAGGCGATGGAGCGGGACATGGAGATCCACCGGCTGACCGCTCGCCTGCGCGCCCTGCGTCGCTTCGGTTTGGATCTGTGTCTCGGACGCATCGTCAGCGCGGACAACCCCGAGCCCCTGTACGTCGGACGACTTGGCCTCACGGACAGCGGGGGTCGCCGGCTGCTGCTCGACTGGCGTTCCCCCGCGGCTGAGCCGTTCTTCGGGGCGACCCACGCCAACCCGATGGGTCTGGCAAGCCGCCGCAGGTATCGCTGGACCAGCGGCCGGGTCAGCGACTACTGGGATGAGGTGTTCACTGTGGACGGGTTTGACGGGCACGCCGCGCTCGACGACCAGTCCGCCTTCATCGCCAGCCTGGCCAGCAACCGGTCGCCCCGGATGCGGGACGTGCTCGGCACCATCCAGGCCGATCAGGACGCTATCATCCGCGCGGGCTCCGACGGCGCTCTCGTCGTCGACGGCGGTCCCGGTACGGGGAAGACCGTTGTCGCTCTGCACCGCTCCGCCTACCTTCTCTACTCCGACCCTCGCCTCGGTCGCCGCCGGGGCGGCGTGCTGTTCGTCGGTCCACACCAGCCCTACCTGGCTTACGTCGCAGACGTCCTGCCCAGTGTCGGCGAGGAGGGCGTGCAGACCTGCACCCTGCGGGACCTCGTCGCCGAGGGAGCCGCGGCAGCGGTCGAGACCGACCCGGACGTGGCCCTCCTGAAGTCGTCCGCGGACCTGGTGAAGGCGATCGAGACGGCTGTTAGGTTCTACGAGGAGCCGCCCGCCACGGGCATGACGGTCACGACCCACTGGTCTGACATCTGGTTGAGCGCCGACGATTGGGCCGAGGCGTTCGACGCACCAGACCCCGGTACTCCGCACAACGATGCGCGCGAGCGGATCTGGGCGGAGCTGATCGCGATCATAACGGACAAGCACGATGGCGACGTCTCAGCTGACCTGCTCCGGAAGTCGCTGCCGCGGAACGAGGAGCTGCTTACGACCTTCAACCGGGCGTGGCCGCTGCTCGAAGCGGCTGACCTCGTCGCGGACCTGTGGTCGGTACCCGCCTACCTGCGCAAGTGCGCTCCCTGGCTCAGCCCCGATGACGTTCAGGCGCTGCAGCGCGGGGACACCCAGGCCTGGACGGTGTCCGATCTGCCGCTCCTGGACGCGGCCCGGCAGCGGCTCGGCGACCCGCGGGCGTCCCGGCGTAAGCGCCGGCATAACGCCGCTGTCGCCGCCGAGTGCGAGCAGATGGCCAAGGTCGTCGACAACCTGATCCAGGCTGCCGATGATGAATACGGCGTAGGCCTGGTGACGATGCTGCGCGGCGAGGACTTCCAGGACGTCCTAGCCGACGGGACCGCACCGCCCAGTACCGACCCGGACCTGCTCGCCGGCCCGTTCGCGCACATCGTCGTGGACGAGGCTCAGGAACTGACCGACGCGGAGTGGCAGATGCTGCTGCTGCGCTGCCCGTCCCGGAGCTTCACCATCGTCGGGGACCGTGCCCAGGCCAGGCACGGGTTCACAGAGTCGTGGCAGGAACGGCTCGAGCGGATCGGACTCGGCCAGATCAACCTGGCCTCCCTGAGCATCAACTACCGGACGCCGGAAGAGGTCATGGCGGAAGCCGAGCCGGTCATCCGGGCTGTGCTTCCGGACGCCAACGTGCCGACCTCCATCCGTGGCGGCGATATCCCCGTCATGCACGGATCAGCTTCGGACCTGGGCTCGATCCTCGATACCTGGCTTGCCGCGCAGGCCGACGGGATCGCCTGCGTCATCGGCGATCCCGCGTTCCGGGCGACCTCCCGCGTCCGGTCGCTGACCCCGGAGCTGTCAAAGGGGCTCGAGTTCGACCTGGTTGTCCTCATTGACCCGGAGGGGTTCGGCGACGGCATCGAAGGAGCGGTCGACCGCTATGTAGCGATGACGCGAGCGACCCAGCGACTCGTCATCCTCACGAGCTCCTGACATCGGCCGAGACCTCGTCGAGAACGCCACCTAGCCGGCTGACCTGTGCCCACGCGTTCGGCTACGGTTGGGTTCTCTGTTGCCCCCGTGCGGTAGCTCCTGCTCGGGCTGGTACCGGTCCCGTTGATTGTCCCGGCCGCAGCCATGTCCAGCGTGCCGACATAGCCCCGGAGCGAACACCACACAAAATACGGATGAACCCATGGGCATAGCTGGGCCGTGACTGGAGTTGATGGCCAAGAGCGCCCGGCAATAGGGGCGTGGATCAAGGAGCGGGGCTGGGGCGCGTGCCCCAGCCCCGCGACGCCGCGTCCCCTAGAGCCGGGCGCT
>NZ_CAKJTR010000219.1:0-594 GCF_917627355.1 Protofrankia sp. Cj3
GTCCAGGGTCGCCAGCAACATCGTCATGTGGACCAAGAGCGCGTTGTCGAACGCCGCAGCGGACAGCCGGGGCACCGAGGCAGGCCCGGCGTCCGGGTCGCCGTAGGGAGCGAACGCGGCGGCGGCCGCGGCAGCGTGCTGGTCGCGGGCCTGCGTGTCGAGCGGCCGATCGGACAGCGCGACAACCCCGTCCAGCAGCCCGCCGGCGGCCTCCATGGTGTTCCGATCGAGGGTGTGCCACCAGCCGGCGTCCCGGTCGAGGTGACGGGCCAGCAACAGCAGCCGGACCCGCACCCGCACCCGGGTGAGAGCATCGATGAGGTCGGCGAGCAACGGTCCGGCGAGATCGGCGTCATCGACGACCAGCAGCGTCGCCCGGTCCACCGCCGACCCGGCGGCATCCTTGACGAACTTGACGAACCCGGCGTCCCAGTCCAGGCCGCTGCCGGTGAGACGGGCGCACACCTCGGCGGCCAGCCGGGTCTTCCCCGTCCCACCCCCACCCGTGACGACCGTGAGGCGGAAACGGTCCCGGCGTGCCGGGACCCCGGCGCCCGGGGTGACACACCAGCCGACCAGCTCGTCGACCAGGTC
>NZ_CAKJTR010000219.1:833-2281 GCF_917627355.1 Protofrankia sp. Cj3
ATCCCGGCCGATAAACGGCACGACCCCGTGCTCCGGGCGCAGCAGCCGGGCCGGCGTGGCCTGCGGCGCGGACCAGTCCGGCAGCGGCTTGTACGGCCCGGCCAGTTCGACGGCCCGGCCGGCACCGGCCGCGATGCGCACCGGCCCGGCCACGTCTTCCAACGGGGGCGGCTGAGCGCCCGTCAGCTCCGCCAACCGCGCGTCCAGCCCGGCCGTCGTCAGCCCGGCGACCGGGCTGACGATCAGCCGGCCGTTGAAACGGACCGCGTCGTCGGTGACCACCCCGACCAACAGCCCGCCGGCGAACACCGGCCCGCCCGACATCCCCGCCCACGCCGATCTCGGCTCGCCCTCAGGGGAGGGTTGACGCAGCCGCGGCGACGCGGACTGCACCGAGAAATCCAGCCGGCGGCTTTTGAGCTCCCACGTCACCGAGCCCAGCGCCGACTCGCTGCCGCGTACCCCGTCGGGACGGGCTTTCGCCCAGGGGAACCCGACCGCTACTGCTTGCACGGGTTCGGCGTCGACGCGTCGCTCGTCGAGGTGGCCCCATCCGACGCTGCTCGTCACCGCCGCCCACGGCTGGCCGGCGACCGCCAGCAGCGCACCATCACAGGACTCATCTGACCAGATGACCACCGCGTCCCACCACTGCGCCGACCCGAGCGGGCGGACCTCGCAGGAACCCGCACCGGCTGCTACGACATGCTCCGCGGTCAGCACCAAGCCGTCTGTCACCGCATACCCGGAGCCGACTTTCCCGGCCGCGTAGATCTCGACGATCCGTGCCGCGTCAAGCCCCACCGATACCCCCTGTCTGCCCCGGTACGGCGCTAGGCTGGCCGCTTGGCCACGGTGTCCGCCACTGGCTGTTCCGGCACGGTGTCCGCCACGTGCAGTGACTCCACGGTGCCGTCGGGCATCCGCAGCCCCGGGGTCAACGTCACCGCCAGCCGGTGTACCGAACCGACGTCACGTGTGGCCGCGGCATCCGCGGACAGCACCCAGAACTTCGCACCGGTCTTGACCTCACCCGAGGTCGTCACCGCCACCTGAAACTCAAGGTTGATCTCACCGACCGCGAAATCAATGTCACCTGCGGCGCCATCGGCCAACGCCTGTGTGAACTGCGCACGCAGCGTCCTGATCACCACGGCAAGATCTACGCCAGGCTCGTTCGACACTGTTCCCACCGCCCATCGATTCGCCCGGATACCCGGTAACGCGAGCAATCCGTGGCATTCCGTGATGTCGGGCAGGATACTCCGCCGCTGCCGGGGGCTCCGGTCACTCCCCCGACACGCCTGACGGCACCGGTGGCCGGCCCGACAGGCCGGACAAGCCCAGAAGGTAGGGCACCGAGCCCGTCCTCGTGATCATTCGGCGTATCGTCATTTACCTGCGGTGGGACATCCGGGCACGTCCGAGATGTTGGCTGTCGTAGCGCT
>NZ_CAKJTR010000219.1:2705-3718 GCF_917627355.1 Protofrankia sp. Cj3
GTCGACATGCCGCTGACGTCTTGGAGATTCAGCCGGTGACGTTCCGGTCGGAACGGCGCTATGAGCAGGCGTTCGTGACTGAACTCGCGCTCGAGATCTACCGGCGGATCAGGGGGCTCGACTGAGGAACGGGGCCGCTCCCGTACGGGAGCGGCCCCGTCGCGCGTGTGACGGGGTCAGTGGCTGGCGGCCCAGCGGGCGATGTGCGCGGTGACGGTCGTGGGGTCGGTCCGGGGCCGGCGGGTCTGCCATACCTGATGGGCGGCGGTGAGTTTGCCGACGAGTTTGTCGAGGAGGGCTTGTCGCTGCCCGGCGGGTAGCGGGGGGCCGGTGAGGAGTTTGGTGTAACGGACGGTGTCGACGATCGCGGACTTCACGCGTTCGTGAGCGAGGTAGATCGGAAGGTCTGTCTCCCAGCCGTCGGACGCCGCGCCGGGCACGGCATGCGCCCAGCGGTCCAGGAGCGTGTCGTGCTCGTCGGGCTGGTAGGCGGTCTTGTGGAGGTGGACCGCGAGGTCATAGACGGGGTCGCCCCACAGCGCCAACTCCCAGTCAAGGAAATAGGTCCGCCCATCCGCGAGGATCATGTTCTTGCGGTGGATATCGGTGTGCAGGAGCCGGAACGGCCGGGGCCGCAACCGGGCCCAGCCGTTCCTGATCGTGGTGAGGGGTTCCACGGGGATGCCAAGAACGTCGAAGAGGCCGCCGAACGCGGGCAGGAAACGGGCGTGGACGTCGGCGGTGACCGCGGACAGCCGGCCGGCGAACCCGCCGGTGTCGCCGTCGGCGGGCCAGCCCGGCGGGACGGCCGGTACGCGGTCGCGGGGGAGGGCGCCGAGCTGTCCGAACAGGTCAGCGACGTCGTCGAGGACGTGGGACGGGACACGGACCCCGCGCGGGGCGAGATCGTCGAGGAGCTGCCCGTCGATGAACGCATGGACCTGGAAACGGGGGTCGTCCTGGGTGTGCAGGAGCCGGGGGGCGTGGGCGACCCTGGTACGGATGGCGCGCAG
>NZ_CAKJTR010000219.1:4091-6250 GCF_917627355.1 Protofrankia sp. Cj3
GCGGCGGTGACGGTGGCGTCGGCGATCCCCAGATGGTTCAGGGCATGGGCGGCGAACAGGATAATGGTGGGGTAGACGTCGGCGGCTTCGAGTTCCTCGACGGTGTGGCGCAGCGCGGTGATGGCTTCGTCCATCCGGCCGCGCCGGGCGTGCAGTAGCCCGGTGTAGAGCTCGGCGCGGGCCCGGCCCGAGCGGTACCCGGCCTGGTCGAGGACGTCGCGGGCGGTGTGGAGCGCGGCGTCGGCCGCGTCGAGGTCACCGAGCCGGAGCCGGGCGACGGCCAGCGCGGTGTAGGCCTTGCCGAGTTCGTGGCGGGCACCGATGTCGCGGTGGACTGCGATGGCTCGGGCCGCGGCGTCGATCGCCTGGTGGGCGTCGGTGAGGCAGAGCAGCTCCGCGCGGTTGGTGTCCAGGTCGGCGAGACCGAGGGTGCTACCAGAGGCCTGGTAGAAAGCGGTGGCTTCGTCGAGGTGGCGGCCGGCGGCTTCGACGTCGAACGCGAAGCGGGCGGCGAGGTGGCGTAACCGGGCGATGTGACCGCGGAACTCGGTGTCGTCGGTGGGGGTGAGCGCGTCGAGGTCGGCGGCGAGGGCATCGGCGTGGCGGAAACGGCCCTGGGCCATGTGCAGGTCACAGGCCCACAGCCCCGCCTGTAACCGAGGTGTGCCGGTGGCCTGCTCCCACACCCGGGTGAACAGCGCGAGAGCGGTCCGGGTGTCACCGGCGATGCGCTGGCCGTGGCCGGCGGCGACCGCGAGGCGGGCGCCGACCGTCGCGGTGAGGTCGGCCGCGGCGGCGGGGGCGACGGCGAGACGCAGCGCGGTGGGGGCGTGGCCGAGCCGGACAGCGGCTTCGGCTTCCAGGCACACCAGTGTGTCGGACAGGTCACCGGCATCTCCGGGCGATCCGAGGGTCAGCCGGGTACGCAGGTCGTCGGTGAGCCCCGCTGCGGCGCTGTGACCGCCATAGCGCACGGCCCGGTCGGCGTAGTCGAGCAACTCGGCACCGGCGATGCTCCCGGCGGCTAGGCCGTGGAAGACCGCTTCCCGCAGCGCTCGGGCGCTCGCGGGTCCGTCTCCCTCGGCGGTGAACGCGGCGGCCCGTGCGTCCCACAGGGCGCGCAGGGCGGTATGGACGTCGTGGGTGACACCGACGGGCAGGCGGGCGGCCAGGGCCGCGCTCATGAGCTGGTGGAAACGCAGTGCGTCACCGGCGGGGTAGACGAACGAGTACGCGGTCAGGGACTCCCAGGCGAGCCGGTCGCCGGGCAGGTGGAACCGCGCGGTCAGCAGCCGGAAGA
Source organism: Protofrankia sp. Cj3 (assembly GCF_917627355.1). Lineage (NCBI taxonomy): Bacteria > Bacillati > Actinomycetota > Actinomycetes > Frankiales > Frankiaceae > Protofrankia > Protofrankia sp. Cj3. The sequence goes on from NZ_CAKJTR010000219.1 coordinate 5,392, forward strand.
CCTCGTAGTCGAATAGCCGGGCCGGGCTGAGGACCTCCATGGTTCGGATCTCGTCGGCGGCGACGTGCTCGAGGAACCGGGCGAGGATCTGCGACTGAGACCGCGACACGGCCGTGTGGTCGGTGCCGGCAGTCTGCTCGTAGGTGTCGACGGCTAGGTGGAGGTAGAACGGCAGGCCTACGCTTGCCTCGGCGACGGTGCGCTGGTGGGCCGGGTCGGTGATCCCACCGGTGGCGAGCAGGGTGAGGCGGGCGGCCATCGGGAGGCCGTCGATGTCGTGTTCCCGCACGACGTCGGCCCATTCGGGGTCGTCGGTCTCCCAGCGCAGCGGTTCGCGGCTGGCGATGACGACCAGTCCGGTGTCCAGCTGGGCGCACAGGTCCCGCAGCCAGCTGTCGGCGAGGTGTGCCCGGCCGGACCGGATGGGGGCGGGGACCAGCGCCTCGTAGCTGTCGACGAACAGCACGTATGACGTGTCGGTGCTGCTGTCGCGTAGGTCGGCGGCGAACAGGTAGGTCACGGCGTCGGCGAGGTCGCTGTTCGGTAGGTCGTCGAGGGTCTGCAGGGTGCTGTCCCGTCGTACCCGCAGCCGGCGGCGGACGTCGGACGAGCCGCGTTCCAGGATCCGGACCAGACCCCGCGCCGTGCCGAAGAACGGGAGGCCGGCGACCGTGTCGATGACGTCGGTGAGAATGGAGCTGCCGTCCAGGAATGGCAGCTCGGCTTTGTCCAGCCGTAGGTGCGGGTGGAGGCGTTGCCACAGCACGGTGTAGGCGATGTCGAACCGGTCGAAGTGGACGCCCTGGGTGCCGAGGTCGCCCCGGAGTACCGCGAGGGCGTCTTCCTGCTGGCGCATCGC
>NZ_CAKJTR010000219.1:6603-7549 GCF_917627355.1 Protofrankia sp. Cj3
CTCGATATTTTTTGATCCATTCCCGGACCTGTTCGTCGTCCCAGACGCGACCGCTGCGCGTCGTGCCGATGGGCGCGGGAAATGTGTCGCGGCGGCTGATCTGATCGGCGCGTTTGCGGGAGACACCGCCGAGGAGCACGGCGACGTCACTGATCGTGATCAAGACCACTGTCCCCACGCTAAGACTTCCCATGTGGGGAGTTCCCAAGGTGGAAGCCCTGGGCTAGCGTGTCGCGCATGACCATGCTCCGAGCAACCTCGACACCACACCGCGAACGACCGCATACTTCCCCCGGGGACGAACCGCCCTGGAGGCGCCCGTGGACGCTGCGCAGCCACCCGCTACCGGCACACTCGACCGGCGCCGCGCGCTCCTGGCAGGGAGCGGCCTCGTGACGGCCGGCGTCGTCGGCGACATACCCCAGCCGACCAGTCCCGACCAGCTCCGTGGCCTCGCCGACACCCTCGACGGGGCCTTCGAGTACCTACCCGCCCGCCAGATCGCCTACCTGACGCACCACGCCGACAAACACGGGCGGGTGATCCTCGCCGACTGCGACCGAGGGTCGCGCGACTACGTCCAGGCGTGTGCCGCTGTCGGCATGCTGGGTGCGACCAGGGCGGCGGCCCTGTTCGACCTTGGCGACCGCATCCGTGCGAACACCCTCTACGAGAAAGCGTTCGACGACCTCGGCCGGGGAGATCATCCCGTTGCCCAGCTCTGGGTGCTGGGCCGGCAGGTGATCCATGAAACGTTACAGGCCCGGCCGGTCCTCGCCGTCACCCTCGCCACGCACGCCCGGGTGTTCGCCGCCCGACACGGCCTCGATGGTCATCCCACCTGGGCGCGGCTGCTGGTCCAGGCCGAAGCACGGGCGCTGATCGCCATACGTCAGGTCGCACGCGCCGAGTCGGTCCTGCGGGAAGCCGCTGACGTCATGACCGC
>NZ_CAKJTR010000219.1:8220-9462 GCF_917627355.1 Protofrankia sp. Cj3
CGCGCAGCCCACCCCGGTGATCGGGCTGCACCAGCACGGCATGTCCGCCGCCGAGTTCTCCACGTCCATGGCCACCCGCTACAACGAACTCGCCGACGCCGAACCCCGACAGGCCGACGCGCACGACGACCGTGCCCAGGCAGCTTCGTACACCATCGCCGCGTGGCCCGACCTCGACCAGGCTGGTGCGACCGGGCTGCGTTCCTACGTCCGGCTGGAACTCGCCCGAGTCGTCCTCGACGACGACCCGAAGATGGCGGCGGAACTACTCATCGATGTCGCCGACGTCTCCCAGCAGCGCCCCGTCGACCACCTGATCGGCCAATACCACACCGTTGCCCGTAGCATCGCTGACCGTGATATCGGCCTCGGCCGGCAACTCACCGACCGCCTCCGTGAATGGCGCGGGCCCATCGCGGGCGGCGGCATCACCCGGCGTTTCTTCGCGTAGCCAGAGCGGCCCCGGGCCGCCGTCACGCGGCACTCCGGACGAGCCGAACCGGCTCCACCCGACAGGAACCTGGCCTGATGAGTCAGGGCTGCGGCAAGGTAACAATCCGCATTGATCGAACTACGCGGTTCGCCGGTCAGGCCTCGGTGAAGACCTCGCAGATGATCAGGAAGCGCCGTAATGGCAGGAGGTTTGCCGCCCTGCCGGCTCGGTGAGGCCGACCGATGTCAACTACGTTGAGCTATCTCGTCTAACCAAAAGTGATCTCAGTGCAGCCCTGCATGATGAGTGCCCCGGCCGTTTGGCAGGGGCACTCATCATGCCAGTGGCCGTGATCCCGATTCCCGGTGTCGGGCGATCATCTTCCGGAGGGCGACGAGGCATTACCAGTCTCGTATCCAGCTCAAGACCGTACGTCCTTTCTGGGTGAGGACACCTCGTTCCTCAAACGACACCAGGGAGGAACGTATCTCTACGGCGATCTCACTCCGGACGTCGTTCTCACTGCAGGCATCACCGAGTAGGCGCAGCGTGACCGCCAGCTCTTCCACCAGATCGACACGATCCGGTTCCCGGCGATACAACACCCGGCGGATATCCGCCGCCATCACGAACAGGCGGCGGGCTTTGTCGCTTTTCTGGCGGTCACTGAGCGTGATGCAGGTTAGGGGAGAGGGGTGAAGGTAGGAGTGTCTTCATCGGAGCCGCGCCAGAGGTATTCGGTCAGCCGCCAGCCTGCCTCCCGCTCCTGGGCGGGATTGGCCGGCAACGGCCAGCGCAGCTGCTGGTAG
>NZ_CAKJTR010000220.1:0-7384 GCF_917627355.1 Protofrankia sp. Cj3
TGCGACGAGTGCCGCGCGCAGGTCGACCGGATCGGCACCCGGTCGGATGGTGACCTTCCAGTCGCCGGAGTGGGACCGCTGCACGGTCACGAACGGCGGCTGGTTGGACGGGGTGCGCCACGGGCCATGGTCAGGCGGAATGATGGGCATGGGTCTCGCTCCCTTGGCATGAAGGGTTGGGATCAAGGTCCCGGTGTGGTGTTAGCCGCACCCACCGGGACCGCCGTCTTCTTGACGGTTGCCTAGCTCGTGTCGAGTCTGCGGGACGCCATAGGCAACCGTCAAGTACTCTGCTGTCGTGCATCACCTCATGGGCGCCGCCGAGATCGGAAAACGACTCGGGGTCAGCCGGCAGCGGGTGAGCCAGCTTGCGCAGGACCCGACGTTCCCCAAGCCCGTTGCCGACCTCGCCGCCGGCCGGATCTGGGAAACCGCGGACGTCGAGCGCTGGATTGCCGAACATCGACCCGACACAACCGGCGACAACCGCAAGTGAGCGCGGCGGAGCCCGCGCCACCACTGATTCACGCCGCCTTGTCATCGCCAACACGCCCACAGAGCCGATCGACGTAGGCGGTGAGCGCCGTCCGCGGTATCCGCCGCGACCGGTCGATCACCACAGAATCGATCAGCCCCGCCTTCATCAACTGATAGAGCTTCGCGCGACTCACCCGCAGCTCAGCCGCCGCTTCAGCCGGGGTGAGAAGAAGGGCTCTGGTGCACTTTCGGTGGTGACGGACCGTGGTCTTCAGTGAGGCCTGACGCCGGAATGCGGCTGGTCCGCTTGGTGGATATCGGCATTTTCAGTGCACTGTTGGCCTCGTCGGCTTCGGGGACGTCGAGTGCGGCGTAGATGTCTCGGGCTGATCGCCAGTGCTCGCGGGCGGTGTCGTGGTTACCGAGATCGTCGAGGGCACGACCGAGGCCGGCGTGGGAGCGCGCCTGCTCGTAGCTGTCCTGGGTGGCGAGCGTCAGAGTGAGCGCCAAAGCGTGGTGGTGACGGGCCTGCTCCGGGTGACCGATGGTATGGAGGTGTTCCGCCAGTCCGTTGTGCGCGCGGGCTTGGCCGTTACAGTCGCCGATCTCTTCGTACAGATCGAGGGCCTGCCGGTGATGACGTTCGGCATCGTCATGGCGGCCCTGCGCGTGGTGGACGAGGCCAAGGTTGGTCAGGGCGTCTGCCTCGCCGTTACGGTCAGGCAAAGTCAGATAGAGGGCGAGGGCCCGCCGATGGTGATCGACCGCGAGGGCGTGGTCGCCCTGGTGGCAGTAGACATTGCCGAGATTGCCCAGCGTGTGGGCCTGTCCGCGTGTGTCGCCGGTCAGCCGGTGGAGCTCAAGCGCCCGCTGTTGGTGGTCAATGGCCAGGATGTAGCGGCCCTGCCGCCAGTGGACATGGCCGATGTTGCCGAGAGCGCGAGCCTGGCCCCGCCGGTCGCCGGTCTTCTGGCACAGGTCGAACGCGCGCTGGTTGTGGGTGAGGGCCTCGTCGTAGCGACCCTGCCGCCAGTAGATGATGCCCAGGGCGGTGAGTGCCCTGCTCTCACCCCGTTCGTCACCGATCATCTGGAAAAGCGTGAGCGCCTCCCGGGCATGCACGGCGGCGTCCGCGTACCGTCCCTGGTGCCGGCTGATACTCGCCAGGCTGGTCAGCACATGGGCGTGCTGAGCATGGTCGCCGAGGGTTCGGGCGGCGTCGCGGGCATCGGTGTAGAGAGCGGCAGCCTCAGTCAGATGGGCGCCGAGGTCAAGGTACCGAAACAGGATCGCGGCCAGATCCAGGGCATGGCGCCAGCCGTGCACGTTCGCCTGAGCGGCGACGCGCACCAGGTTGGCGCGTTCGAGATCAAGCCAGTGCCGCGCGCCCTGCCGATCGCCGCTCCACCGCGGCTGCACGTAAAGGGGCCGCACCTGCGGCAGATGATCAACCTCTGTGGGGAAAAGCGTGCGGACCGCCGCCGCGGCGGTGGATACATAGTGGTCGAACAGGACGCCAGTCGACTGGAGACACAACGATTCGGAGTCCTCGTCGCCGGCGCGTTCACGAGCGAAGGCTCGCACAAGGTCGTGGAAGCGGTAGCGATCCCGGCCGGCTTCGAGAAGAAGGTGAACGTCCAGAAGATGTTCACACGCCCGATCCGCCTGGGCCGGTGTGACGCCGGTGAGCGCGGCCGCGGCGTGCGTGTCCATCTCCACGCCGGGATGAAGTCCGAGACGGCGCAGCATCCGCTGGGCTTCGCCGGTGAGGTCGCGGTAAGACACGGCGAAGGCAGCGGCCACACCGCGTTCGCCGTCCGCCAGCGCGGCGAGCCGGTCATGGTGGTCAGCCAGCCGATCAGCCAGATCCGCGACCGACCACGCCGGCCGGGTACGTAGCCGCGCCGCCGCGATCCGCAACGCCAGCGGGAGCCTCCCACACAGGTCGACCAGCTGCGTCGTGGCGTCGTCCTGACCAGCGAGCCGGTCGGCGCCCACCACGGCTGTGAGCATGTCACGGGCCCCCTCCGGGGACAGGACCGCCAGATGCCACGAGCGTGCCTCGTCCAACGCGGCGAGACGACGGCGACTGGTAACGATCACCAGACATCCGGATGCCGCGGGGAGCAGCGGAAGAACCTGCTCCGCGGAACGCGCATTGTCGAGAACGACCAGGGTCCGCGTGCCCGCTAGCCGCCCCCGGTACAGGGCAGCCCTGGCGTCCAGAGCAGGGGGGATCTGTGCACCGGGCACGCCCACACGACGCAGCAGTTCGCCTAGCGCGGCGTCAGGTTCGATCGGGTCGACGGACGGTGTCGCCCCGTGCAGGTCCAGAAACAGGCACCCGTCGGGGAACCGGTCAGCGAGATCGTGCGCTACACGCAGGGCAAGCGCCGTCTTGCCGACCCCTGCCATCCCGTGCACGGACAGGACCACGGACGCGCCAGCGACAGCCGCATGGCAGGCCGCTTCGGCACCGGACATCAGTTCGGCGATCTCCTGTTGCCGGCCGGTGAAGAACCGTGTGGCCGGGGGCAGCTCCCGCGGCGGTGAGACGACGTCCGCCCCGCCGTGCAGCGGGCGGCCACCCGGGAATGAGACACCGGGGAACGGTGGTGCCACTGTGGGCACGGCGGATCCCCGGATGGTTGCGCCCAGGCCCGACAGCAGCGTGGCCGCGGCGTTCTCCTCGTCGAGACCGACCAAGTCGATAGTCACCAAGCCCGCTAACAGACCTGGAGGGGAACACTCGTCCACTTTCACCGGGACCAAACGGACACGTCGGTCGGTCGGGTTGACGATACTCTGCCACGGTAGCGACGCCCCGCTCTCGGCCAGATAGCTCTCGCTCAGCACGAGCACCAGGTGATCCGCCCGGACGAGGGACTCATTCAACCACCGCAGGCGGTTCACGCCCGGCACCGCGTACCATCCTTCCAGCAGCGGCTCGAATCCCCCCGCCTGCATCCTCCAAGCCAGCCATTCGGCCCACCGTCGATCGGAGGCCGCATGACTCACCAGCACCACCGGTGAATCCTGTGCCGACGTGCTCGCCTCCATCGATCAAGTGTGGCACTCATGACCATCGCGATGACGGGCGCCAGTGCCCGCACGATGAGGTATGCGCACCCCGGGGAGGGACCACGGACCGGCCCGATCACCCATAAAGATGCTGGTCAGAAGCCAGACAGAAGAATCCGGGACGAACGTTCAGCCAGATCACGTTCGCCATCCATGATCCCGATGAACGACAGGTGTCGTCCTGGCGTGGCCGCACTGTCGGTGACGAAATGTGCTGGCTTCGACGCGGTATGCGAGTCGAGCATGCCGCCGAGGATCACATAGAGCGCCTCCACCTGGGCAGGCGCAAGCCGATCCACCATCCGGTACACATCGCACACATGCAGTGCGGGCGTCATGGTTGCCAGCGTAGTCCGCTCGATCGGACAGGTAGCGCGTGCAAGACGGTCGCGCCCCCCGTGCGACTTGCAGGCATGATGATCATATCGCTACCGCCGAGTCGTGCGGCGTGTGCAACGCGAGTATGGACCAAGTATCAGCCCGGCTACCTGAAAGCGCTGGTGAGAAGCCAGCGGCGAGACCGGCGCGATTGGTACCACCCCTGGGCTGCGCACGTTGGCTTCGTCCGCCTTTCTGGGTTTTTTCTGCTGGTAGACGGGTTACCGGAGCACGCGGGTTCGGGTGGTGGGGTGGTGTGGGATGCTGATCGTGTGATCGGTGGGGGCAGCGGCGCGCACGGTTCTTCGTGTCATATACGGCTGTGGACCGCGAGTGGGCCGAGTGGATCGCTTGGATGTTGGAAGACGCGGGGCATCATGCGCTGATCCAGGCGTGGGACTTCGGGCCCGGTTCGCATTTCGTGGGTGAGATGCAGCGGGCCTTTGAGGGTGGCCGGCGGACGGTGGCGGTGTTGTCGGCTGCCTATCTGACGTCGGCGTTCGCGTCGGAGGAGTGGCAGGCCTCGTGGGCGGCCGATCCGGCTGGTGCGGAACGTCTGCTGTTGGTGGTGCGGGTGGAGGACTGCGACCGGCCGGGGTTGCTGCGTCAGCTTGTGTCGGTGGACCTGTTCGGCATCAACCGGGCGGAGGCAAAGCGCCGGCTGTTGAAAGCGATCGAGACGCACCGCGGGAAACCTGATATAGAGCCGACCTTTCCCGCAGCCGCCGGTCAGAGCACGGTCGCGCCGTTTTCGCCGTCCGCCAGTCGTGCGCTGCCGGTTGCGGCGGTGCGGTCGGCGTATGTGGAGCAGGTCCGTCAGATCGCCCCGCCCCGGCTGGTTGGCCGGGAGGCAGCGCTTGCCCGGTTGGCCGTGTTCTGCACCGCTTCCGACAGTGCGGCGGGTTCGTATGTGTGGTGGCGGGCGGCGGCGTGGACGGGGAAGTCCGCGTTGCTGTCGAGTTTTGTGCTTGATCCCCCGTCTGGGGTACGGGTGGTGTCGTTCTTCATCACGGCGCGTTTCGCGGGGAACAGCGGCCGGGCCGCGTTTGTGGAGATTGTCATCGAGCAGCTTGGGGACCTGCCGGGTGAGACGGTGCCGCCGTTTCAGGATCAGGGCCGTCGGGAACGGCTGTGGTTCCACTGGTTCGCCGAGGCTGCCGCGCTCTGCCAGGAGGGTGGGGAGCGGCTAGTGCTGGTCGTTGACGGCTTGGACGAGGACCAGGGTGTGACCGGACCCGCGGCGCACAGCATCGCCGCGCTGTTGCCTGCCAGTCCGCCGGACGGGGCACGGGTGGTGGTCGCGGGCCGCCCGAACCCGCCGATCCCCGCCGACGTGCCCCCCAGCCACCCGCTCCGCAATCCGGCGATCATCGAAACGTTGGGCAGGTCGGAGCATGCGGCGACGATCAAAGCGGACATGCAGGCCGATCTGTATCGGCTCCGGACCGGTAGCCCGTTGGGGCGGGATCTGCTGGGGTTGGTGACCGCTGCGGGTGGTGGTCTGTCCGGCCATGACCTGGAAGAGCTCTCCTCCGACCCGGACGTCACCGCATGGGATATCGACTGGCTCCTGTCGACGGTCACCGGCCGGAGTTTCACCAGCCGTGCCGCCCGGTGGAAACCGGCCGAGGGTCCGCGGGTGTATCTGCTGGGCCATGAAGAACTTCAACAGGACGCTGTCCGCTCCTATGGGCCCGTCAAACTCGCAGCCTACCGCAACCGGTTGCACGGCTGGGCGCAGAACTACCGTGAACGGTGCTGGCCGACCGGCACCCCGGAGTATCTCTTGCGCGGCTACTACCGGCTGCTCCTGGCAACCGGCGATATCAGCCGCGCGGTGGCCTGCGCCACCGACCTTGAACGCCACGATCGGATGCTGGACCTCACTGGTGGTGATACCGCCACCCTCGCCGAGATCACCGACGCTCAGAACAACATTCTTGCTGGGCCTTCTCACGACCTGGCTCTCATGGCCCGACTCGCGGTACACCGCCAGCGGATCGCCGACCGCAACAGTAATATTCCCACCGATCTACCCGCCGTCTGGGTTGCCCTTGGCCAGCCGGCCCGCGCCGAACAACTCGCCCGTGCCATCACCGACCCGTACCGGCAGGCGGAGGCGTTGGCCCGGCTGGCGGGGGCACTCGCGCAGGCCGGCGCACACGACCGCGCCGAACAGACCGCTGCCGCCGCCGAACAGACCGCCCGCGCCATCACCAACCCGTACCGACAGGCCGAGGCGTTGGCCCGGCTGGCGGAGGCACTCGCGCAGGCCGGCGCACACGACCGCGCCGAACAGACCGCTGCCGCCGCCCTTGCTGTGGGCGACTGGCGTAACCTGCCGTTCGCTGAAGTAGGGAAGATCAGCCTGAAGGTGCTAGAGGCGATCGCTGATGCGGCGGTCGGGGAACAGCCTCAACCCGCTGCGCCCAAGCCATGAGGCATGTGCAATACGGGGATCGACCACAGACCGGCACGATTCATTATAAAGGTGCTGGTCAGCAGCCTGAGAGCTGCGCAAAGCCGATCGAGTCGTTGTCGACATACACGGTCCGGCATTCCGGAGCGATCCGCTGGGCAACCTCATGGGTGTTGTTCGCACCGGCGATGCCCGTGCCGAGGTCGAGGAACTGCCTGATGCCCGCCTGGGCGGCCAGGTAGGTTACTCCGCGGCGGAAAAATGCCCGGTTCTCCCGGGCCGCGATAGAGATCGTCGGATACAGCTCGACAAATTACCTGCCGAGTTCCCGATCAGCCGAATAGTTATCCTTGCCACCGAACCAAAAACCGTAGACACGGGCTGCATACGGTACCGCCGTATCGATCCCCGCAGTCGCCGGGCCGGGTCGGCTACGGCGGAAACCCTCTCCGGCTAGCCAGCTCCCGACCCACCTGCTGCGGCGCGCGGCTCGCGTACAGGCAGCAGGTCGGCCGTTGCAGCCTGCACAGGCACAGCGGACGCGGCCGGCTGGGCACTCATCACATTCTCCCCTTGGTGCCACCTGGCAGGGACTGAGCGTCACCGCCGGGTTCGCGGACAGGACTGGCCTCCATGTCCCACCGATGGCGAGACAGAAGGCCAGGACATCGACGCTTGAGATGCGGTTTCGCCAGTACGGGACCGAGACTCACCAGGCGGGATGAGCCTGCGACCGGGTCGGTACCAGCCATCGAGCGCACGCAGGCCATCCACCACTCGTTGCAATAACACAGGATGGTCCACGAAAGCGATCGAGAACGGGGCGTCCGGCACACGACCCGCCGTCCGCCTGTCCAGCGCCTCCGCCGGACCGGGAATGGTTCCCACGGACTTCAGCGGTTGCGCCGGCTGTATTTCTGCCCGTAATTGTGCCCACACCACCTTGCCGCCGCTCCTCGGCCGATACCAGCCGCGCCGCATGCTGAGGGCCTCGACCAGGAACAACCCACGTCCGCTTTCGGCATCGAT
>NZ_CAKJTR010000221.1:0-7374 GCF_917627355.1 Protofrankia sp. Cj3
GCTTACTTGACGTAACAGAATACGATCTTAAAGTGATGAGGAATCGCTTCGCTCGTGATGCCAGGCGAGCGGAGCCCCGGTCAAGCCGCGTAATCTTCCTGTAGGAAACGATGGGCACGGGGAGGCTGTTGCATGCCTGATGTTGATGTTTGCCTCGCATCCAACCGGGATCTCTGGGACGAGTGGGCTGATGTGCATGCAAAGGGTGACTGGTATGATCTCGCCTCCGTGCGCAGAGGCGCGGACAAGCTGCGCCCTTACGAGGTGCAGGAAGTCGGCGATGTCAATGGACTCACGATGCTGCATCTTCAGTGTCAGATCGGAACCGACTCGGTCGCCTGGGCGAGACGGGGCGCGAAGGTCACCGGGGTCGACTTCTCCCCGATGGCAGTGAAGATCGCAAATTCTCTCGCGAAGGAACTCGGCGTCGATGCGACTTTTGTGTGTTCCGACGTGATGAAGCTGCCGGAAGCGCTGGCCGGCACGTGGGATATCGTCTACACGTCTCGGGGTGTTCTGGGCTGGCTGCCGGACCTGGCCAGGTGGGCGCACATCGTCGCGGACTACCTGAAGCCAGGTGGGTTTGTGTATCTGACGGATATTCACCCGATCGCAAAGGCCCTTGACGATACATCGTCGGAGTTGAGAGTGAGCCGCTCGTACTGGCCGCGAAGTGAGCCGATCGCCTATCGGGTAGAGGGTAGTTATGCCGATCCAAACGCGCAAGTTAATACTACCGTCAAGTACTTGTGGACACACAGCGTCGGAGAACTCGTCACGGCGGTCGCGCAAGCCGGCCTGATTATTGAGTTCTTCCACGAGTTCAACTGGCTTGACCGGCCGTGGCCATTTCTGTGTAAGCGCGGCGATCGTGAGTACGTCCTGCCGGAGGGCACTGGCGCGGAACTCCCCCTCTTCCTGTCGCTACGGGCGCGAAAGCCTTGATCAGTCGAGCACGGCCATATATTTCGCCAGGCGGCGCAGCCGCTCGTCTGGTGAGCGCCTGCGACGGATAAGATCCCGCACCTGATCTCTGGCAAGTGGGTCATGCCGGACGAATCCCGGGGCGATGCTGCGGGCCGCCATCAACGCATCGAGCACCGCGTCGTCGTTGCCCAGCATTCCGTACGCTCTGGCGAGATGAAGATGGTGGTAGCATCCGCGACTCACGCTGCCCGCCTGATCGGCGTTCACTCGGGCAGCTTCTCGTGTGGCGTCATGCGGTCGCTGCGAGTCGACGTACATGCCGATCTTCTGTATCGACATGTTGGTGGGTCCGAAAATGAGGCAGTACCTCTCCCGATCAACTCCGGACTCCGCCGCAGTGCCCGCTGCAACCTTCAACAACGCCTCCGCCTCTGCCACGTCGCCGGCACGTGCCGCAGCCTGAGCCGCGTAAAGGTTCAGCGCGCCGTTGATGACCGAGTAGGAGATCGGATCATCTGCAGCTCCACGGTATCGGCGAAGCATGTCGATGGTATCGGATGCGAGCGCTACACCATCCTCCGAGTCCCCTTGCATCATGAGCTGGACGGTCAGGGTAGCGTTCACCGACGCAATGAGAAATTCGTGGCCCGCATCTTCGGCGGTCAGCAGAGCACGGTCGATCGCCAGTCGCGCACGTCCATAATCTCCTCTCCGCCGCAGATCCAAGGAGGCCAGTCGATAAAGATTGGCAAGAGCGGTTTGAGCGACCCGCCGCTCAGCCTCGTCGTGGTACCTGGACGCGGCCCGAGCCTCCTCGATGAGATCGGCGAGCAGAGGGACCGATGCGGAGAACCTTCGATCGGAGACATTATAGAGAAGCCGAAGGGATGCGGCCTCCGCCGCGAGGAATGAGGCCGACCGTGGAGGCTCCCCGGACGGACGGAGGCTTGCGCCGCGGTCGAGAACCATTCGCAGGCGCAGGGCTCCGTGGTCTGCGGCGTCCGGCTTATGATGCTGGCCTCCGTGTCCCGTAAGCTGGTACACCGGTACGGAAAGAGCGCGCGCAAGCTCGAGCAGAACGCTCATGGAGTCCACGCGACGCTCGCCACGCTCAATTTTGGTCACCCAACTCGTCGAACGGTTCAACCGTTGAGCGAGTCCCGCCTGCGTCCATCCACGGAGTTTGCGGAACGCGGCAATTCGCTTGCCAAGCGGCAGATCCTGGTCCATGGCCCACCCATTTCAGCAAGGGCTTGTTCACCAGGAGCAATATATCGTTCGCGACGCGCAGGGTGGAAACCGGCCTCGGTTACCGATTCGCGTGTCGCATCTTGAGGCGATCCGCGCCGCGACGTCGCCGCGGCTCATGGGACGGGCGTGGACACGGTACGAGGACCGGGCACAAGATCCAGGCCGGCCGTAGCCTCGCCCAGCGCTAACCGTCCATAACAGGCCGCCCGTTGCACCTCCAGGTAACCCTGCGTACGGCGGCAGGCATTGCCCCACGCAGTCCGTCGTTGCAGCCCTCGACAGGCAGAGCCGCTTGGTCCAAGGCTGCGGCGACCGCGGCTCGATCCCCGAGAAACGACGCGCCGCGGGCCTGCGCTGGAGCCATGACCCGCACCTGCGGGCCGCGTCGGCCACTGTACATCTCCATGACCGCCGACGGTTTATCCGCCATCACGCCGGCCTGCCGCCGCTGTGGACCGATGTACTGGCGAAACCGGAAGTAGCGAGTTCGAGGGCGTCTAGGAGCCGCCTGTGTAGCGCGTCGGGAATGTGGCCGCTGTCGAGCCCGGACTGCTGCTGTCTTTCAGCTAGGAGCGCCAGTTGATCGCCACTGAGATAGCTGCGAGCGGCTGGGTGGATGAGGAGGTCGCGGGCAGCATAGGCGTCTCCGCTGTGCAGGGCGCCATCAATGATCCTGTCGAGGACAGGTCGCAGTCGCTGGGGGGTGTCCGCGACGTCAAGGAGGCACAGGCCGAGCTGGATGTGGAAAGCCAAGTAAGCGGGGTCGTTCGACGGGAGGAAATCGTCCATTGTGTTTCTGTCATCGTCAGGGGTCTTGCCCCCCGTGATGCGCCTTTGGAGAAGGCCGAAACAGGTAGCGACGGATTTTTCCCAGGGCTGGGTGGTGGTTGTGGTGGCGAGCATCTGTTCGGCGGCGTGATGGTCTTTGCGGGCGTGGTGGGCGAGGATCGCGGCCTGGCGGCCGTCGAGAAGGCGCTGTCCGATGCCCTTGTAGCGCTGGAGGTGGTCGAGGACCTTGGTCCAGTGGCCGGTTCGGGTCAGGGCGCGGGTGCCATCGGCAAGCAGGACGGTCCACAGCCAGCGGACCGCCTCGGGGTGGTCGGCGGCGGTGACGAGGTCCTCGAACGTGAGCGTCCGACCGTCGATGGTGGCGGTGGTTCTTGCCGTGACTGCGCCGTAGAGCGTGGTGAGTATCTGGTAGGCGGCGAAGCCGTCTCCGGTGCGTAGCCGCAGCCGAGCCAGGTTGATCAATGGTTGGAGGGCGAGTTTCGCCGTCGCTGCGTCGAGCGGGCGGCGGAGCGGGAGGGTGTCGATCTGGTGCCAGCAGAGACGCCGGGCGAGGTCGGGCAGGCCGCAGTCGCTGACGATCAGCGCGCCGAGGTTGTGGGCCTCGGCTGCGTGCAGCAGCGCGTCGCCGCCGCCGCAGGCGGCCTGACGGGCGAAGGCAGCCTGACGGGCGAAGGTGGCAACGTGGGTGATCCGGGTGTCGAGGGGTGGACAGTGTGGTCGGTTGCGGGGAACGAGGGGGAACCGGGCAGCGACGAGGTCGAACGCCGCGGTGGCCGCGGCCGTGGAGGTGAAGGCAGCCATGGCGCTCGCCGTTCTCACGACTGCCAGCGGATCGTGAGTCGGCTGTTCGGCCGGTCGATGTGGTATCCGGCGGGGAGCTGGTCGTCGGGGGTGTCCGCGGGGTGGGCGGTGATGACGGGCTCGGTGGGGCGTTCCTTGTGCCAGTGATGCAGCAGCTCGGTGAGCCGCGCGGCAAAGGTCGCCGCGTGGGGGCCGTGGGCGGTGACGCCGAGTTCGTCGATGTCGGGGGCCAGGGGGCGCAGGGTGATGTAAGCGATCGTAGAGCCGTCGTGGATGGTGGCCCCGGCCCAGCGCCGTGCCGGAGTGAGCTGGCCGTTCTGCTGGGCAGCGGTGTCGACGGCGAGGCGGGCGAACTGGGTGTTGGCGGTGATGAGCCACAGGTCGAGATGAGCGGTCGGTTCGTGGTCGTGGATCGTCAGACCGGTCCACAGCCCGTGCGGCGGGCTGTCGAGCGCAGCGCGGAGCGCCGGCTCGTCGGCGGGGTCGTGGTCGTCGAGCCGCAGAGCGGCGCCGTCGGCGAGAGTCAGCGTGCGGCCGGTGTGGGCGCCGGCTCCGCGCAGCGGGACGAAGCCGCAGACGAGCGCCGAGCGGCTGACCAGCCGGCCCGGCTCGACTGCGTCGAGCGCGAGCGAGCGGGTCAGGCCGCTGCCGTGCAGGCGGAGAGGTACGACGATCCGGCCAGCGGCGGCGAGCTGGTCCCACCAGGCCGCGGCGATATCCCACACCCCCGCTGTGATCATGATTCGGTCATACCGTGCCCCGTCCGGGTAACCGGCCGCGCCGTCCCCGTGGATCACCTCGACCTGGTCGCAGCCAGCCGCCGCCAGCGCGCCGCGGGCGCTGACGGCAAGATCCTCATCGATCTCGATGGTGGTCACGTGGCCAGTCGGGCCGGCGAGCTCGGCGAGGAGCGCGGCGTTGATGCCGGTAGCGGTGCCGATCTCCAGAACGCGGTGGCCGGTATGAACGTCGCCCTGTTCGAGCATGGCGGCGACGAGGTCGGGCAGCGAAGCCGAGGACAGCGCGGTGCCGTCGGGCGCGCGGCGGGTGACAACGACCTGGTCGGCGTACGCGGTTTCCAGGTCAACGCCCGGCAGGAACAGGTGCCGTGGCACCGCGCGGAACGCAGCTTCAACCTGGTCTGTACGGAACGTGCCCCAGCGGCGGATGTCAGCGACCAGCGCGTCGCGAAGCTGCTCGGGGGTGCGGGTCGTCATCGTGGTCACCGTTCGTCGAGGGTCGGGATCGGGTCGCTGTCGTCGAAGACGATGTGGGCAGCGGTGGCAGCCATCTGGGCCTGGTCGGCGGCGGGGATGCCGAGGCGGTTCCAGGCGAACAGGACGTGATGCGCCAGGACCGCGCGGATGCCGCGAGTGAGCTGGCCCTGGTCGGCGAGGTCCGCGAGTGACCGCCCGGCGTGCCGGAACGCCGCTGGCCACGCGGGCAGCGCTTCGAGTGGCCGGACCGTGCGGGCGGTGAGGAGCCGGTGCACGCCGGCCCGGGTGGCGGGTGCCACAGCGGGCTGCCGTGGGCGGACCTGGCAGGTGCGGCGGTGGCCGGCGATGCGGGTCCAGATGTCGCCCTGCTCGTAGTAGTCCTGGCCGGCGGCGTTCAGCAGTGCCGCGGCCAGCACGAGTCCCACCTCGTGGCGGTGGTCGGGGCGGGCCTGGCCGAGGTGGACGAGAACGTTGCGGCTGTCGGTGTGGAAGAGCAGGTGCGCGACGTCCATGCCGGCGGGTCCGCCGAAGGCGTGGGTCTCGGGCTCGTAGACGGCCGGCGCCCAACGACAGATCGCGCCGTCGGCGAGCAGGTCACCAAGAGTTCGTTCGCCGAGCGCTGTCGGGGTTTGTCTGATCTGGCCTGGGCCAGGCCGCCAGCGGATCCGCCAGGAGCCGGACTTTCTGGTGAACCACCACAGACTGATCCCGTTTGTCTGTTCAGCCGCGGTGAGCAGTGGCGCCAGTTGGGTGACCCCCAGGTGTTCGGCGGACCGCCAGTCCTGGCACCACACGGTCACCCCGCACCAGGCGGCCTCGGTGTCGGGAGTGCTCACCCGTGGGCTCCCGGGTCCTGTGTTGGCTGCGTCGGTGGGAGGTCGAGCAGGAGAGCCGCCTCCCAGGCGGCGGCGGTGCCGGTCGCGACGGTATGCAGGACCGCGGCGATCCCGGCCGTGCCCTCGATGAGGCCGGGTAGCTGCCATCCGGTGCCCTGCGCTGTGTCGAGGCTGTCGAGGAGCCGGTCGACCAAGCCGGGCAGGTGGTTGCCGAGCGGGTAGAAGCGGGCGTCCGTGGCTGCGCAGCGGACGGTGGCGACCAGGCCTGCCCAGCCGTGGCAGAGTGCCGGGTCGGCGAACCGGCCAAGCTGGGCAGGGTCGATAAGGCAGGCAGCGAGAGCGGCTTCGGCGCGCTGTTGACGGGCGGTGTCAGCCAGCGCGAGCGCGGCGAGCTGCTGGGCGCGGGCCAGACCGGGAGTACCGTAACACCAGGAGACGCGGCCCGGGCTTGTCTGGGCCAGGCGGCCGGCCAGCAGCTCACCGGCGGTGATCCGTTCGGGCCACCAGGGCCCGGCCGGGCCGTCTTGGCGCCAGGCGTCCAGCCAGCGGCAGATCCGGTCGAGGGCGTTGGCATGGCCGGGGACGACGACCCCGCGGCGGAATGTGAGTGCCAGCAGCGCCAGTACACCGGCGATGCCGTGGGCCATGCCCAGGTCGGTATGGCCGTCGGCGAACGGCCCAGGCGGCGCTGTGGCGGGAACGTCGACGGTCCACCAGCCAGGCGCAGCCAGCCCGGCTGTGTCGGTGGCGGGTAACGGTTCGGTGAGCCGGACAAGGTAGGCCAGGATCTGGCGAAGCTGCTCGCTGCTGGCGTCGCGGGTGGCCAGGTAGACGCCGAGGCCGGTCAGGCCTCGGACCAGGTCGAACTCGGCGCGTTCCGGTCGCTGTCTCGCGTCGATCCGTGCGTGGGCCGCCGCGAGCCGGTCCTCGACCAGCTTTTCGACGGTGGCGTGCAGCCGCTGGGCCGCGCCGAGGTAGCGGCCGGGTGGGGCTGCCGTCGTCAGCGCGAACGCGAGCGCCGGGGCGCCGAACCACAGGCCGGCGCCCGGCCCGGCGGACAGGTCCTCTGTGGCGGCGGCCGTCAGCCAGGCAGCGACGGTGGCCCAGTCGCCAGCGTGGGCGCGAGCGCGCACGCCATGGAGAACCGCGACGCCGGCCGCGCCCTGGGCTAGCGACTGGCCCTGCCAGCGTGGGCTGCTCGGGCTTCGGTCACTGCCTGGCTCGGGCGCTGGCGGCACGGTAAGCGTCTCAGCCAGCCGCGCCGCGACGGTGGCCGCGCGGGCCCGGCTTTCCATGACTGCGGTCATTGGCCTTCCGCTCGTGCCAGATCCGGACGGGTCTGCTGGTCGGTGTTGTGGCAGGCGAGCGCGACCGCGCGGGCGAGCCGGTGGCAGGTGCGTTCCGCCGACGCGTCGATGCCGTGGACGCGGACGTGGTGCAGATGCAGCAGCGACCCCAGCACCTCGTCGCTTGCCGGCAGACCCGGGGATACGGCGAGCTGGGCCGCGTACCGCTCGGCCACCCGGCGCCGCGCGCGCCAGGCAGCCCATACC
>NZ_CAKJTR010000222.1:0-6976 GCF_917627355.1 Protofrankia sp. Cj3
GCCGGTCAGCCCTCCTCCGCTGGTGTCGGCGTCGGCCTGGCGTAGCCCGGCCAGCAGCGCCTCGTCCGAGTCGGCGATGGCCGAGCTCTTGCGCTCCAGGTCGAGAACCACTTTCTTGGCGGACATGTCATCGCGGAACGTCTGGGCGGTGAGTTCTCCAGCCGGCTTGCCCAGCGCGACCGCGGCGATGGACATCATCGCGGCCGCGCTGGCCGACGACGTCTGTGGGCTGGCGAAGGTGACCTGGAACTTGCCGGGGTACTTGTCGTTGTGGTCGTGCCAGAAGGTGGTGCTCCCTTCGTTGATACGAAGATCATCCCAGGACGGGTTCTTGCTCGGCCAGCCCAGCGTCTTGGCCATGCTCCGCGGCACCGCGATGACGACCGGCGAGGTCGCGATCGTCGGTGCGCTCTGCGGTACCAGGACGCGTGCCGGTTCCTGCAGGCGAGCCATGTCGAGCCAGGCCGTGGAGTCCGGGATCCACACGTCCGGCTGGTTTCCCGCGGTCGCCTCTCGCCACCCTCCGCCAAGCAGCCGCGTGGTCTCCTGGGCGGCACGTGTGCTCACCCGGACGGTGACACACGTGCCGTCGACGTTTGGCTTGGTCTGCTGGTAGTTGGCGGCTGCCGAACGGACAGCGGCGGACACCTCGGGCGCCGCTTCAACGGTCAGAGCGAGCGCGCCTGAGCACGATTCCGAGCTGGCACCGGAGGTGGTGCGCAACGCCAATATCGTACCGGCGATCACTACTCCGGTCAGTAGGAACACGAGGACTGCGCGTGGAGCCCGAGAGGGTGGGGGTTCGACCTCATAGGCATTGTGATCTTGGTCTGGCATGAGCCCCAGACCTCCTGGAGACGGCGCCCGCTTCGGCGGGGACGCGGTGCGTATTGGGGGGCATGACAACTGTGACAATGACGATAATGTCCAGCATTTTCGTCTTGTCCGCTATCTCTAGATGGAGACCTCCTGACCGAGATCTCCGTTTGGAGCTACCTGGCGCTGTCGGTTCTGGTACAGGCTCCGC
Source organism: Protofrankia sp. Cj3 (assembly GCF_917627355.1). Lineage (NCBI taxonomy): Bacteria > Bacillati > Actinomycetota > Actinomycetes > Frankiales > Frankiaceae > Protofrankia > Protofrankia sp. Cj3. Next base: position 1,028 of record NZ_CAKJTR010000222.1, read on the forward strand.
GGTGTGGTACGGATCTCCGCGGAACTGGTTGAGGCGCTGGCCGGGCTTCTCGGCTTCGGTGCTGTCGAGCTGGTTAACTATGCTGCCCGTGACGTCAGGCCGGCCGCCACTGAATCCGGACCGGGGCCGGGATCTCGCGCACCGCGGATTGGTCGAAGAAGTCGGTGGTAATGGCGTTGCCACCTACCCCAAGAACAACAACGGGTCCACCAGGTTCGGTACCAAAGTAGCTACGCACTCGCGGAATGATCAGGTTACTCCAGGAGAGCCGCACCCGTAGACGCCAAGGAACCCATCGGTTGACCGGGAAGGAACCTCGGGATGGAAATAAATACGGGCGCCACCGCCTGGGTGCTGATCTGCGCCGCTCTCATCCTGCTGATGACACCAGGCCTGGCCTTCTTCTATGGCGGCCTGCAAGGCCGGCACAACGTACTGGGCATCATGATGCAGTGCTTCTGCGCCATCGGGGTCGTCAGCGTCACCTGGGCGCTGATCGGTTTCTCGCTCGCGTTCGACGGCGGTAACCGCTTACTCGGTGGCCTGCACTTCGCCGGACTGACGCCGTCGAGCCTGAGCGGCGGTGTGCCCGGTATGCCTCGGCTGGCGGTACCGGTGATCGCATTCGCTCTTTACCAGATGATGGGTGCCGTGATCACCCCGGCGCTGGTCACCGGAGCGGCCGCGGACCGCTGGCGGTTCGCCGCCTACATCCTCTTTCTCGTGCTGTGGCCGATAGTTGTCTACGCGCCGGTCGCGCACTGGGTCTTCTCGCCCACCGGATGGGCCGCCAAGCTGGGCGCCCTCGACTTCGGTGGCGGTATGGTCGTGCACGCCAACGCTGGTGCCGCCGCTGTCGCCATGGCGATGGTGCTCGGACACAGAGTGGGATGGCCTGAGCGGCAGAAGCCGCCGCACAGCGTGCCGCTGGTGATGATCGGCGCCGGGATACTGTGGTTCGGCTGGCTCGGGTACAACGGGGGCGCCGCGTTGAACGCGAACGGGCTGGCGGCCCTCGCCTCGACCAACACCAACCTCGGCGGGGCCGCGGCGCTGCTGACCTGGATCGCGGTCGAGCGCGTCCGCACTGGCAAACCGACCGTCCTCGGAGCCGGTACCGGAGCACTCGGCGGACTGGTCGCGGTGACTCCGTGCGCGGGGTTCATCACACCGATGTCTGCCATTCTCATCGGCGCGCTGGCCGGAGTGGTGTGCTGTCTCGCGGTCGGTTTGAAGGCGTGGCTCATTCTTGACGACTCCCTCGACGTCATCGCGGTGCATCTGGTCGGGGGCTGCCTTGGCACTCTTTGTCTCGGGCTCTTCGCGACCAAGAGCGTCAACCCCGATGGCGCCAATGGGCTTTTCCACGGCGGCGGGCTTCACCTGTTCGGCAACCAGTTGTTGGCGCTGACCGTGGTCGTGATGTATTCACTGATTGCGACGTATCTGATCGGTATGCTCATTGATCTGATCGTCGGTAACCGGGTGAGCCGGCGCCAGGAGTGGACCGGCCTGGACCTCGCGGAGCACGGCGAGCTCGCATATGCCGCCGGGACACCGGAGATGCCGGAGGTGCCGGAGGTGCCGGAAGGCCTGGAAGGCCTGGCTGACTGGAGTCAGCCGATGAAGCCGGACTCGACGGCCGGGCATCATCGCTGAACATTGATCCTGCCAGCCGGGATGACCGGCACAATGGTGACGGTGCCCGGGCGGCTCCCGCGGATGTCGATGGTCTGGATGGTCCGCGTCCGTCCTGGCCACCGGTGGCCGGTTCATCGCTCTCGCTGGTGCCCAGGTGAAAATCCCGGTTTCCGGAGTCCTGCAGAACCTGTTTTGTGAATCTTCTGTCCGGGCGAGCCGTGTCCAGCCAGGAACTACCTGGACACGGCTCCCTGATCAAACGACTGCTTCGGAAACACGCCGTAGAGCGGCCCGGCAATAGCCAGCTGTTTTTATTTTTAATCATAATTTTCTGATTGAAGCGGTGGCGGCGGGCACTGACCGGTCCGCGGTACTGCGGATGGAGATATCCAACTGGGGGTGTTCAGTCAGTAAATGACCTACTACAGTTCCTTGTATCCAGGTGGGACCTGCGGGGCACACCGCCTGAGCACGGCTTCATCGGCCCGCGCGCCTGTGTCGGTCTCCCTGTCATGACCTCGGAAAGGGCAGCCAGGTGAGCTTTCTCGGTGGCGAAAGATCCGTACCTGACCGGCTCCGCCCCGGCATGGACACCGTGTCGGCGCGGCGGCCGTCCGCCGAACTGTCGTTCATCAGCTCGGCCGAGCCGGCCTGCCTCGCCTCGGCCACCGCCGGTCCGGTCTCCCATCCGCCCGCTGCGGGCCGGATGGCCCAGCCGCTATGTACGGCGCTTACCGGTCAGCCGCCGCGCATCAGCTGACCGCGCCGTTCCCGTCCCTGCCCCTTGACCCGGCCCGGAGTGGTGAGAACCCATGGCAGAGCACAGTGGCCACGGCGTGGTGACGGCGCCGGCCGGATATGCTGTCGATGTCCTGCCCGGCGTGGGCGCTATCCCGGCGCAGGTGTGGGACGGGCTGGCTCCCGCGGACGACCCCATGTGGGCACGGCAGGTCTTCGCCGCGATGGAACAGGGCGCCATCGGGCCGGACGAGTACGCCTACGTGGTGGTCCGGAGCGCGGGGGAGATCTGCGCGATCCTGCCGCTGGCCGCTTTCCGGGAGCTGCGGCTCGACGACGTTGTAGGCTCTGGCGAGCGACGCCTGCTGGCCCCGGTACGCAGGCTGTTCCCTCGGCTGTTGCGCGTGCCCATGCTGTTTTGCGGCAACTTCCTCGGTCCGGGCCGGGTCCTGAGCCGGGGACCGCTCCAGCCCGAGGTCTGCGAGCTGCTGGTGCGGGCGGTCCTGCGGTACGCCCGGCGGAACCGGCTGGGAACGGTTGTGTTCAAGGACTTCGCGCCTGAGTGCATGGCGGCGCTGCGCCCGCAGCTGGCGGCGGCCGGCTTCTTCTTCGTGCCCAGTCTGCCAGACACCGAGCTCCGGCTGGGCCATGTCTCCTTTGACGACTACATCGCCGCGCTGCCGGCGAAGGCACGCCGGAACGTGCGTAGCACGATACGAAATTTCCGCGACCACCCGGGACTGAGAATCGAAGTGCGGAGGGATTTCGCGGACCTGCTGCCCGCCATGCTCGGGCTCTACCAGCAGGTGATGGTGCGCGCCGACCAGACACTGGATGTCCTCGACGGGGTGTTCCTGCGGGCGCTGTCCGACGCCGAGGGCCTGGAGCAGCGGGTGGTGGCCTGCTTCGACGGGGACAAGCTGGTGGCCTTCCTGCACTGCTTCTTCCGCGGTCACGGTGCCGTGGGGGTGCGGATCGGGCTGGACTACCGGCTGGCGCACCGGGCCCGGCTTTATCACAACGTGCACTACGCGGCCATTGAACTCGCCATCGCGGAGAAGTGCCAGCATATCAGGTTCGCCCAGACGGCCTACGAACCAAAGCGGGAGCTGGGCTGCGCGTTGGTGGAGCAGTCCTACGCCATCACCCATATCCGTGCGTTCCCCCGGGCTGTCCTGCGCCGCCTGCTGCCACCCGCGCTGGCGTCCGCTCGGGCGGACGCCTTGGCGCCACGGTCCTGACCCATCTCGCCTCAAGAGAGCCTCCGATGCCCACAGTCGCAGCCGAACTGTCCATCGACGCCCTGCCTGCCCAGAGCTGGGCCGCGGTCACCGACGTCGAAAACTACCCACAGTGCATGGATAACGTCCGATCGGTTGAGATCGTCGAGTGCTCTGGAGCGGACCATCGGACAACGGCGTGGTCGGTCTGGCTCAGGGGATCGGTGCTGGAGTGGGTGGCGGCCGAGTATCTCGATCACCAGGCCCGCCGATGCGACTTCCGTCAGATCAGCGGGGACCTGTCGCGCTTCGTCGGTTGCTGGTCCGTCCGCCCGGCCGGCGACAGCGCCAGCCTGGTGTCCCTGCACCTGGAGTTCGACATCGGTATCCCGCTGCTCGCCGGCATGCTGAATCCGGTTGCCGCCGCCGCGCTGCGGGAGAACGCCCAGCAGATGCTCACCGCGCTTGAGCGGCGGCTGACCGACAGCCGGTAACCGCGCTCGTGCTCACGACAGCGCCTAGTTCCTATGACCAGCCCTAACGCCGAGCTGGAGCAGGCACTCGACATCCTCGACGGCGCTGGCCGTGGCCGCCCACGCGATCGCCGTTGGCCTGAACTGAACACCGAACCAGGAGCAACAAGGAAAAACATGAACATGACACCGCAGCAACGCGAGCTGGCCGACGTCGTCCGCGCCACCATCGCCGATGTCCTCGGCGCCGACATCGACGTGATCAATGACAACACCGACCTGCGTGCCGAGTTCGACATCGACAGCCTGGAGCTGATGGCGGTGGGCGCGCAGTTAGAACGCGTGCTCGGCGTCCGGATCGAGCCCGAGGAGCTGGTCCGGGCTGAAACAGTCGGACACGCTGTCGAACTGCTGGTGGCCCGCCAGGTCCCCGGGGATGCCCGTCAGGTCCCCGTGGATGACTGTGGCTGACCGGCCGCCGGTCGCCCTCGTTGCCAGCTCGGCGGCCGGTCTCGTCGAGGCCGTGGCCTCCAGAAGCGTGGCCGTGGCGCCGGCGCCCGCCAGCTCCTTCGGCTTCGGCGGGCAGAACGCCTGCCTGGTCCTGACCTCTTTGCGGGAGACGTGATGCGCATCCTCATCACCGGGGCAACCGGTGTCATCGGCACCGAAACCGCTGACCGGCTGCTCAGCCACCCCGCGGCACCGGATCTCGTCCGGGTGGCGCGGCGGGCCACCGACACTTCCATCGTCTGCTGGAACATTGGTCAGGAGCCGGCGCCGCCCGCACTGGCCGGCCGCTGGGACACCATCGTGCACACCGCGGCAGCCACCCACTGGAGCATGACCCGGGACGAGGCCACCACCAATATCAACACCCTGCGCGCGGTGCTCGGACTGGCCGGCCCTGAGACGCACGTCGTTCACGTCTCCACCGCTTATGTGGACGGGGCACGCCTCCCCGCGGGCTGCGGGGGCACGGAGTTCGAGGGCTACCGCAACGGTTATGAGTGGTCCAAGGCAGCCTGTGAGGAGATCGTGTCCACCCGCCATCGCGGCCCGGTGACGGTGGTCCGCCCACCGTTGGTGATGGGCCGGCGCGGCGACGGCGGAATCACTCGTTTCTCCGGTCCCTACACCCTGTTACCGGCATTGGTCTCCGGACTGGCCGCGGTGGTGGTTGGGGATCCCGACGGCTACGCCGAGATCAGCCCCGTGGACGAGGTCGCCGACGTAATCGTCGACGCGGCGCTCGGTGCCCCGCCGACGGCGCCCCGCACTGAGGTCATCGCGGGAGGGCAGGGCAGCCTGCGGCTGGCCAGGCTGGTCGACATCGCCTGCGACACCATCAACACATACCGGACGACGAAGGGCGTCGAGCCGATCGACAGACCGCCGACGGTCTCCACCGACAGCTGGAACCGGTTCTTCCTCCCGCTGGCCGAGCAGTGGCTGTCCCCGGCGCAGCAACGGGCGGTCAAGCTGCTGGCCATGTTCCAGAGCTACACCAGCATGTCGCGGCCGTTCGAGCCCACCCGGCAGGTACGGGACTCAGGCGAGGTGATGGCCGCTTCGGTGTGGTACTGGGCCGAGAACCGGCACCGCAGGGCCCTCGCCACGCCCAGCCCGTGGACCCTGATCGCTGATCGCCAGCGGTAACGGGCCGGTTCGTATTCCGTCCTGGCGGAATAGCCATAAACGGCGATCATGATTGTTGTAGCCAGTTTGAGCACAGTGTGTCCAGGGCTGTATTAGCGGTAGTCGGGGGTGGGTCGTGTTGACGCCGGTTTTAGCTGTTTCGCACCCCGTTAGCTACGTCCCCGGGCCTGGCCCCGTTCTCCGCACATGCCGTATCGCTGCTGTTCCGAGCGTTGTAACGG
>NZ_CAKJTR010000223.1:0-6968 GCF_917627355.1 Protofrankia sp. Cj3
GCCGGTTGCGCAGCGCTACGGACTAGCCGTGATCCCGTGGAGCCCGCTGGCCGGCGGGTGGCTGTCCGGGCGGTACCGCAAGGGAGCCGAGCTGCCCGTCTCCGGCCGTGGCCAGCGCACGCCCGGACGTTTCGACCTGACCCTCCCGGCGAACGCCACCAAGCTCGAGGCGGTCGAGCGGCTCGCCCTCCTGGCCGAAGACGCGGGGCTCTCCCTCATCCACCTGGCCATCGCGTTCGTCCTCACCCACCCGGCCGTCACTTCGGCAATCATCGGCCCGCGGACCTTGGAGCAGCTCGAGTCACAGCTCGACGCGGTCAAGGTGACGCTCTCGCCGGACGTCCTGAACCGGATCGACGAGATCGTGCCGCCGGGCATCACGATCAACATGGCGGACGCGGGCTACGAACCGCCGTCGCTGACCGAGCCGGCAGCGCGCCGCCGGAACGCGTGATCCGGCGAGAGACACTCCCGGACACGGATGGCACGGTATTGATCTATAATCTGGTGTGACCACGAGAGACTCTCGCGGCCTTCGGCCGACGAAGTCGACGAAGTCACGGAGAGGCGGTCCGGCATGCGCACCATAGTTCTCGGCGAACGCCCTCAGATCCTCGACGAGTTCATCGCCCGGCGCGAATCGCTCGGGCAGGACACCTTCGACGAGATCTGGAACGGGGAATACCATATGGCGCCGGGCCCATCAGCCGAACACGGCCGCGTAGACGACGAAATCAGCGCGCTGCTACGGATTCGTGCGCGGGCCGCCGGGCTTGTACGCACCGGCCCGTTCAACCTCGGCCGCCGCAACGACTACCGGGTACCCGACGGTGGATTGCACCGCGGGAACCCGACCGGCGTGTACCTTTCCACCGCCGCCGTGGTCATCGAGGTCGTGTCACCGGACGATGAGACTTATGCGAAGATCGATTTTTATGCCGCGCACGAGGTGGACGAACTGATCGTCGCCGATCCGAACCGCCGGACGGTGCGAATCTGGCAACTCGTGGACGGCAAATACGACGAGACCGGGCGCAGCGACCTACTCGACGTCACGGCAACCGAACTGATCGACGGCATCGACTGGCCGTGAACCGACTGGTAATGACAGGGATTCTGTGACGACGTGGTACACAGCCGATCTCCATTTCGGCCACACGAACATTCTGAGCTATGCCTCGCGGCCCTGGCCCGACGTCGAGGCAATGAACGCCGGCCTGGTGGCACGCTGGAACGCCGTGGTGGCGGCCACGGACACCGTCTGGGTTCTCGGGGACGTCTCGCTCACGCCGGCGAAGCTTGGCCCGGTCGCCGCGCTGAACGGCCGCAAGATTCTCGTCGCCGGTAATCATGACTCCTGTTGGTCCGGGCACCGCCGGCACGCCGGCCAGATCCGTCGGTACATCGAGGCGGGCTTCGCCGACGTCCACACGTCCGGAGTCGTGCGGGAACACCGGATCGGCAACCAGCTGGTCACGTTGGCCCACTTCCCCTACCGCGGCGACCACACGGAATCCGACCGCTATGTCGACAGCCGTCCCGATGACGACGGCCGGCCGTTGCTGTGCGGGCACGTACACGACGCCTGGCAGATCAGTGAACGACAGATCAACGTGGGCGTGGACGTCTGGGACTGGATACCCGTCCCGGCGGCGACGCTGCTGAAACTGGTCGACGCCATGCCTCAGTAAGAACGCCCGACAATAGGGATGTGGATCAAGGGGTGGGGCTGGGGCGCGTGCGTCGCGAGGCGGCGGAGGGAACCACCCTGGCCCTTGGGGTGGTTGACCGACGACAACGTCACGAGGTGTGTGCCCCACCCCCGCGACGCCGCCTCGCCGCTGTTCAGCGGGCCGGAATCAACGCTCCCGCGCCCGACCGCCCGCGGCGGGTTCTCGAGGCGGTGGGCACCGACCGCGGACCACGGCCCGGCTCCCGCCCGCGCTGGACGAGTAGCAGCGCGCCCGCCCCGTCGAGGATGTCGCCCCGGCTCACGGGACCCGGTGCGACATCCGCCCAGCCAACCAGATCCCCCGCACTCCACCGGTAGCATGCATCTATGTAGATGTCATCTACATAGATGGGATGCCCTCATGGCGTGGGACTTCGTCGGCAGAGCGACCGAGCTTGCCCTCCTGCGCAAGCGGCTGGATCAGCTGACCTCCTCCCGCGCTGGACGAGCCGTCGCCCTCCGGGGCCGGCGACAGGTGGGTAAGTCACGCCTTGTGCAGGAGTTCTGTGATCGGGCCGGTGTCCCCTATTTCTTCTTCACCGCGACCAAGGGAGCCTCACCCGTCGAATCGGTGGCCGCCTTCTTCGCGGACCTCAGGGAGTCGTCCCTGCCGACCGAGCGTGAACTCGTGCCGACCGCGGCCACCGGAAGCTGGCCTGACGCCTTCCGTGTCCTCGCCTCGGTCCTACCCGACTTCCCTGCCATCGTCGTCCTCGACGAACTTCCCTGGCTCGCGGAACAGGACGATCTGTTCGACGGGGCGCTGCAGACGGCCTGGGACCGGCTGCTCGCCGGACGCCCGGTGCTCCTCCTGCTCCTCGGCAGCGATATCCACATGATGGAACGGCTCACCGCCTACGACCGGCCATTCTTCGGACGGGCCGACAATCTTGTCCTCGGCCCCCTCAACCCGGCGGAAACGGGACGTGCGCTGGGTCTGGACGCGGCCGACGCGATCGACGCCCAGCTGGTTTCCGGTGGGCTGCCCGGTATTCTCCGGAACTGGCCAGCCGGAACTCCGCCGCTGCCCTTCATCGAACAGGAATGCACCGACCCGGCCTCGCCGCTGTTCAGCGTGCCGGAATCAACACTGATGGCGGAGTTTCCCGCACCCGACCAGTCGCGGCGGGTTCTCGAGGCGGTGGGCAGCGGAGACCGTACACACGCCAACATCGCCGCGTCCGCGGGCAGCCGCCAGGGGGCCCTGAGCTCAGGATCGCTGTCGCCGCTCCTACGCCGGCTGGTCGAGGAGAAGCGGGTACTCGCTGTCGACGAACCGCTGTCCACCCGCCCTGGCAAGCCCGCGCTCTACCGGGTCGCCGACAGCAATCTGCGCCTGTATCTCACCGCGCTGCGATCCGCCCAGGAACAGGCACGTCGCGGACGGCCCGAAGCGGCCTTCCGGCTTGTGCAACGCCGCTGGCCGGCATGGCGGGGCAGAGCGGTCGAACCGCTGGTCCGCGAGGCGCTGGAACTCGCGTCGGTCTCAGGCGCGCTGCCCTGGCCCGACGTCGAAGCCGTGGGCGGTTGGTGGAACCGCCAGTTCGACCCGGAGCTGGACCTCGTCGGAGCCGACCGGTCACCCGTAGCGCAACGGCTGCACTTCGTCGGATCGGTGAAGTGGCTGGGAACCGCGTTCGACAACCATGACCTCGCGGACCTCATGCGCAGCGCACCCGCGGTGCCCGGTTTCACCGTCGGCGACACGGGATTTGCCATCGTGTCCCTGTCCGGCACCGACCCAGCTCTCGACCTTACTCACGTGGATCTCGTCTGGGGTCCGGGCGAGGTCCTTTCCGCCTGGCAAACGACATCCGGCGCCGGCCACGGTGGGTAGCAACCGTCACTCACCCTATGTAGCGCAGGCCGCGCCACCGACGATCAGTGATCGGTATCGCGCACGATGGCCGGGCACGGTGCCCCAACGTGTGAAGGCTGGACGATGACCGAGGTGACCGAGCGGCACATCCAGATCGGATGGCTACCAAGCTTCATCCTGCTGTCCGCGATCTGGGGGTCAAGCTTCGCACTGATCAAAATTGCGGTCGACGAGGGCGTCCCCCCGATGTGGGTGGCGCTGTGGCGATGCCTGTTCGGCGCTCTGGCGCTCAGTGCCGTGTGCCTGGCGAAGAGACTGCGGTTTCCCCGCTCCCGCGCGACCTGGGGCCACGCGGCGGTGGTCGCGGCCCTGCTCAACGCCATGCCGTTCGCGCTGTTCGCGTGGGGTGAAACGCAGGTGAGTTCGCTGCTCGCCGGCGTTTTCAACGCGACGACGCCGCTGACGACGCTCGTCTTCGTTCTGGTCTTGGTGCCCGGGGAGCAGCCTGAGCCGCGACGGCTTCTCGGGCTATTGATGGGGTTCGTCGGCGTTCTCGTCGTACTCGGCGTCTGGCATAGGGTGCACGGTGGCACGGTGGCACGGTCCCCGGGAGCCTCGTATGCCTCGGAGCGGCCGCCTGCTACGGGGCCGGTTTCGCCTACACCCGGCGCTTCTTCTCCGGAGGCGGGGAGCCCGCGATCGTGCTGTCAGCCGTACAGATCTCCTGTGCGACCATGGAACTGCTGGCCGTCGGCCCACTTGTCAGCGGCCTGCCGAGCTGGCCCGGCCCTGGGGCCGGGATCGCTCTCCTACTGCTCGGAACATTCGGGACGGGCGTGGCGTACGTGTTGAACCTCAGCGTGATCCGTGCGACCGGCGCGACAGTCGCCTCCACGGTCACCTACCTGATCCCGCTGTGGTCCACGCTTCTCGGTACCGCGGCGCTGTCGGAGCCACTCGGCCCGGATGTCCTGATCGGCGGCCTTCTGATCGTCGTCGGCGCGGTGCTCACTCGCCCACCGCGGGCCCGCACGCCCGCGGTACCCATCCCCGCCTCGCCGATCACTCCGGACGACGGCCGGCGGCAGGAGCCGAGCCCGTCTGTCTAGAGCGACCGGCAATAGGGGGCGCGGCGTCGCGGGGCTGGGGCACACATCTCGCCGCATCGCTCCCCGTCCATCGCTGCGCGATGCACGGGTACCCCGGCTCGTTGGTCGACGCCCAACACCTCCGGTGGCTCCCTCCGCCGCCTCGCGATGCACGCACCCCAACCCCACTCCTTGATCCACACCCCTATTGCCGGGCGCTCTTAGCCCGGTTGCGATCCCACGTGTGGCTTTCTCTACAAGGGATCAATCCGTTCTCCCGCGGCGATCGCCAGACGCGGATCACGCTGGCCCGGTATGTCCGCGTGGTCATCATCCTGGCTGACCACCGGAACGTCGAGGGCGAGCGCGGTGGCGGCGATCCAGCCGAACGCACAAACACGCCTTCGGACGAACATCCGGTAGACAACGCGATGTCAGACTCCGGGCGCTTCAGATTTTGATGAGAGCAACCCGCCGGCTACAGAGCACCGCGAGATCGTCAGGATCCGACGTGAGCACCGTGACCGGACCGGGGACGGCGAGCGCGGTGGCGCAGAGCATGGCGTCGATCGCGTATTTGTGACCATGCAGACCCGCATCACCCAGGAGAGCCGCCGCATGGCGGGCGATGTCCTCGGTGACGGGCTCGATGACGATGCGGGACAGGGTCCATTCGAGAGCCGGACGCCTGATGTGCGGGTGCACCACCTCGACCAGCGTCGCCGCACTGGTGATCACACGCATGTCGTCGGCGCGGGCCAGTGCGAGCCAGGCGGTGACCTCGCGGTCGCGCTGTACGGCTTTGGCGAGTCCTTCACTGTCCAGCACAAGAATGCCGCCCGGCACTACGGGCGCGCGGATCATGCCACGCTCAAGCCGGCGATGCCCTGCTGCTCGCGGGCGCGCAGCAGGGCATCGCGCCTGGCCTGAATCTCGTCATCGGTGATCGGTCCGTGTTCGGCCTCCGCGACCGCGATCAGGTCGTTGAGGTTGTCGCGTTCGATCTGGCGCGCGACGGCCGCGGCGACGTATGCGGACAGGCCTGAGGGACCGCCGCGGGCGCGGGCCGCCTCGGCGACGTCCCGAGGCATTGTGATCGAGTACTTCTGGGTAGGCTCGCTCATACTCCTTATGCTACCTCGGGTACTCCCGCTGGATGGTTGACCGCACGACCGCGCCAGCCAGAAACGCCGAACGGAAAGGCAGGACGGAAAGGCGACCGGCCACCCTCCGCGCTGTGCGCTCCGCACGCCGGGCACGCCCGACGGCTGTACCGGACGCGGATCGTGACATTCTTGGCCCATGGGTGATGGGGGCGAAGCATCTGACACGTCAGGTTCAGGCAGCGACGATCGCTACGACTTCTTCGTCAGCTACACCGGCACGGACGCCGCTTGGGCAGAGTGGATCGCGTGGCAGCTGGAGGCCCGGGTGCGGTTCGGCGACCGGCCCGCGCGGGTGTTCGTGCAGGCGTGGGACCTCGTCCCGGGCACGAACTGGGCGGCCAGCATGCACCGCACGCTGCCGGCCTCGGCCCGGGTGGTGCCCGTCCTGTCCCCCACCTATCTGACCGACTCCCGGTACGGCAACGCCGAGTGGCTGGCGATCTGGCCGGACGACCCCGAGGGGCGCAAGCGCCGGATCGTGCCGGTCCGGGTCGCGGAGTGCCGGCCCGAGGGCCTGCTGCGCTCAACCACCTACATCGATCTGGTCGGCCGCGACGAGACGGCCGCCGCCGACACGCTGCTCGCGGGGATCACCGCGTCCGTCGAAGGCCGGGCCAAGCCTGCCGTCGCCCCGCGGTTCCCCGGCGTAGCCGCACGGCCCGCGTTCCCGGGGCCGAACGGGCAACCAGCAGCCCTCAGCGAGACGACTCCGGGCAGGCTCACCACACCCAGGGTAACCGCGGGCAGGCCGGGCAAGGTCACGGAGCCGGCCGTCACGGTGCTGCACATCTCTGACACCCAGTTCGGGGCGCACCACGTGTTCGGCCGGGCCGGGCTGACCGAGGCCGACCGTGCCCACGCGTCGCTGTTCGGCCGGCTGCACGACGACCTGCGGGACCGGGCCGGCACCGATGGCCTGCGACCAGACTTCGTCGTGGTCACCGGCGACCTGACCGAGACCGGCACGAAAGTCGAATTCGACCAGGCGTACGACTTCCTCATCGCGCTGGCGGAGAGCCTGGAACTCGACCGGAACCGGTTCGTGCTCATTCCCGGCAACCACGACGTCAACGGTAAGCTTTGCAATGCCTACTTTCTGCAATGTTCAGCGGCCGACGAGGCCCCCCTCCCACCGTACTGGCCGAAGTGGAAATTTTTCGACG
>NZ_CAKJTR010000224.1:0-6804 GCF_917627355.1 Protofrankia sp. Cj3
GGGGCGACTCGGCCACTACGCCCACGTGCTAGACCAGAAGGAGCGTTTCTCGGTCGTACGGGAACGTGGGCGGTGACGGCCGCCTTGGGTTTGGATGTGGCCTCCTTCCCGGGTGGCTGGCGGTGCCGACCGTTGCTCAGCACGCCCTCGTGGTGGCCGGGTCCGTCGCGTCGTCGGCGGTGGCCAGGGCCAGGGGGATGACGGCGGCGGTTGTGCGGCCGGCTCGGGGATGCCCTGTTTCAGGCGGGCGGAGCCGCACCGGCGTCACCCCTACCCGATGCTCCAGCGACGCCTGGGACCCGACAGACTCCGCGCGCGATCACCGAGACTGCGTGGCCGATCTGGTCAAACAAGCCCGATCTCGGAGAGGAACCTGCTCGAGCCCGTGTTCTTCCGTCGACCCCGTTTAGTTACTACGAAGCCGGAATAGAAGATCCGCACTTCATCGCGTGCCCGGGTGAGTGAGACGTAGAACTTCCGTCGGTCTTCAGCTATTTTTTCTGGGTCAACGAGCGAGAGGTAGTGCGGCACGCTCTCCTCGTCCATTCCGGTGATCAACACGACGTTGAACTCGAGCCCCTTGCTTGCTGTCAACGTTGTCACCTCCACCCGATCCCTTTTTCGGGCGAAATTGCCAAGGCCGCCTACGGAAAGATTCGACAGTTGCCCCGTGGTCAGTGCGGCGCCCATACGGCCGACTTCGGCGGCTTCGCTCCGCAAGGAGGGCATGGCCAATGCTTTCTCCAACCCGATCTTGAGGAGATCTTCCAACAGCGCGTTCGCGCGTTCGTCGGGGGTCGCGCCATATTCCAAGAGCCTCCGGGTGAGCTCGACGGCCTCCCTCTGAGACCATCGCGGTCCTAGGAGGCTGCGCCAGCGGGCAAGAAGATCCTTCAGGCGGTGTCCGCTGCATTCCCGGCCTAACGTGGCCCACGCGGCGCAGCCTTCGACGAAGCTCGTTGCTAGTCCAAGCCGGTAGTGTGAGCTGCGTACGAACGCCGGCATTCCGGCCGCCCGCAGAGCGTCCGCCATCTCGATGCATTGGTCGTTGGTTGGACACAAGACGGCGATCTCATGAAGGGTGAAACCGCGTGTGATCGCCTCAGATATATGAGCTACCACCTGCCGGCATTGGTCCGCGTAGCCAGTCGGGCAGCGTTGCGCCGAGACGCTGCCCCCGGTCCGGTCGCCCGTCATGGCAGTTCCACCTCGCCGCATCAGATTGGCGTATCGGACGATCTCAGCCCCGCACCGATAGTTGTGGTCGAGGTGAACAACGTTCAAGTCGGACCGGGATCCAGCTTCGTCGGCCAGTTCGGCCAGTAGCTCGGGCCGCGTACCTGTGAACGCGAACACCGCTTGGTCCGGATCGCCCACGGCAAATAGCTTGGAGTTTGCGCAGTAGTCGAAGCAGAGTGACCGGACGAGCCGGTCCAGTCCCGGTGCCAGGTCCTGGTACTCATCGACGTAGAGATGCGGATACTCGGCGGTCAACACGCGGCGGATGGCCGGGTGCTGCTCGACGATCTCCACTGCCAGCGCGATGACATCTGAGAAATCGTACAGGCCCCAGGTTCGCAGCTTATTCGTGTACCGCCGCGCGACCTCTCGTACGTCCGTACTCTGATGCGACCAGTCCTCATCCGTCGCGAGCCGCTGCCGATTGAACTCAATGGTCGAGCGGACGTATCGATGGTCGCTTCCAGCCCGGAAGACTTCATCGATTGCTTCGTCGAACGCTTGCTTGCGCTGCGCCTCGCTGGCGATCGACAGTCCCGCCATGTCCCGTCGACCAATGACGCTTGCGAACGGCACGACGATCCGGTTCAGGGTGAAAGAGTGAACCGTGCCGATGAATAGCGTGGAGCGATCCTCGACACCTAGCGCATCCACTCGCCGCCGCAGCTCGTCCGCCGCCGCGTTGGTCAGGGTGATACACGCTGCCCCGTGGGGCAGCGGGATCTTCGCCTGAAGGTCGTTCGCCAGACGGGTCGTTAGCAACTTTGTCTTGCCACTTCCGGGAGGCGCCAGCACCACGCAGTGCCCCGGCGCCGAAAAAGCTTCCCACTGCCGCGGGTTAAACTTCAACTCCTCGATCGACTGACGCAGCGCGCTCACACCTGCGTCCTCAAACGGGCGAGCGCCTCCGCGATATATCGGGGCGGCTGGACCGGCTGCTGGGACAGCCGTTGCGCATAGCGACCCTTCCCGCCAGCATTTCGCAAATAGCGCATAAGGGTGTCGTAGTCTGGCGCCTGGTTCTCCCAAGACTGGATGGTCTGCTGCGTGCTGGCCGATGCGTTCGAGTAGAGCGCCTGGAGCACCCGGCTGCACAGCTTACGGTTCTCCGGACAGCTGTCGAACACGTCGTACTCGAGCGTCCGCTGTCCGACGAACACCCCGTGGTCGGCCGCCGCGCCGCTCCAGCCTTGGGCTGTCAACAGTTCACTTGCCCGGAGCGCGCCGTAACTCTGGCCGTTGTCGGCCACGTCGCCGTCCGTCGCTACCACCCACGGGATGCGCAGCGCTTCGCATAGGCGGACGTATGGCAGGAAGTGCGTGCCATGGATGGCGCAGACTGAGATGCCTAGCTTGTCGAGGTCCATGTCGATGGCCGCAGCGAACTGTGGCATCAGAACCTGCTCAGCGTAGCCCTCCACGAGGAGGACCTGACGGGCGAACACCAGTTCCGCCCGCGTCGTGTCGAGGTACCGCGCGATGTCATCCCAGTCGCCCTCGGCCAGGCTGGCTTCATGTGCGGCTGCAGCTTTCACTTGCGCCCCGACAACGCGTAGTACCACCAGGCCCCGTGGGTCGGCGACGCTGGCGATGTGCGGTGACTGCGTGGTCACCAGGGTGGTGTGCCCGCGGGTTTTCTGGTCAAGCAGCCGGCGGAAGATCAGGCGTTGCAGGTGGGGGTGGAGGTGGGCTTCGGGCTCCTCGATCGCCATGACCACGTGTGCAATATCGGCGTCGTCAAGAATGCGCGTGTCCAGTCCGAGCTCCAGCAGTGCGAGGTACAGGACGTTGAGCGTGCCGAGACTGGCGCTTCCGAGCCCGCGTCGGGCATCGCCGTCGATGAACAACCGCATCTGGCGGATTAGCCGCATGGGGTCCTCCGGGCCGACGGCCAGCGTGGTGTCGACCGCCTGAGCCGGGCCGACCATCTCCACTAGTCGATCACTGATGCTGTCGCCCAGCTGTTTGACGACCTCCAGCCCGTTCATCTGGTCGTTGGCTGTCTTCATCGCATCACGGACGACCTCAAGATCATCATCGTCGACAGCTGCCGCTGCCTTCATCAGCAGGGCGCGTAGCGGCGACCGCCGCCAAGTCCGGATGTCGGACTCGACGTTCCGCAGCGCTTGGAGAAAGTGCAGGTGGATATAGCTGCGGTGCTCGGCTGGTACCGTCTTCTCAAAATTGTCCCCACCATACACAGCCCCACGGTACTTAGTCCGGCCTCCGCTCGTCTCCTCGCCGGTATCGAGAGGCGCAAAGCGGTAGATCAGCCTGGCCCGCATCGGCTCTCCGGTGAGCAAGGACCCGGCCAGCGCCGTCAACAGCTTAGGGTCGTCCTGAAAGTTCAGGATCTCGACCGATGCCTCGATGACACAACCGGCCGCCATCGGATCCCAGCTCGCCGTACCGTCGGACAGCCCGTCCCAGAAGTCCTCGCGTCCAAGCTGTCGATCTGTGTACGACAGCGTGGGATCGAGGATGAGCCGAAGCGCATGGATGAGATTGCTCTTGCCAGCTCGATTCTCACCGACAATTACAGCGCCGGGCAGTAGCCGCAGGTCGATGTCGGCGAGATTGCGGAAATTGGACACGGTTAGCCTGTCAAGACGCACGGTTCCCCCATAGATAGGCGGCCTTGCCGAATCTGACGCAGCATCGCGGCGCCAGATCGCCACGCTGTCGGCTGTGGCGATCATAATATCGCTACTTCCGATCGACAGGTATCGCGGGCCGGCTCGAGGGTCGGATGGACCGGAGCGGTGTGGTAACGGACGTCGACTGAGTCGCAAAGGCAGCTTTGGCCCCGCGGATTAGCCTCGATCTTTCGTGCGCCCAGCAGACAGGGAGGTGACGCCGTGTGAGCGGCTGATCCGTCTGTCGTAAGCTCGTCGTCGCTTGCCGGTGGGAGTCCGGTCCGGGTAGCTGCCAGGTCGCGCCACGAGGTGCTTGTTCATTCGAGTGGAGGTGAAAGGACTCCACCGCCGGTCCGTCGCAGCGGTCTGGTGAAGCTGGGGGCAGCCTGATCCGGATGGTGCCGGGGAGGGTGGGAGCAGCCCTGACAAAGCCGTGACGTGTCAGTACTGCCAGATGATGCGGGTGCGGCGAGCGAGACGGGAAGGAGTAGGCGAGGAACCGGCGTTCTACGTCCCTTAACTACCCGCCGGCTCCAACCTGGTGAATATGGGCCGGACGCGGTGCACAACCCCACTACCAGGTGGGGCTGACTCCGGTGACGTTTCTTGGCGCCGAGCCGGAGGCCATGGGGAAGGTCTGCGGCGTACCCGTGGCGATGCCGCAGGGACATAGTCGGGCTCCTCACCCGTCGATCGATGGACAGTGAACGCGGGAACCGCCCTTACGGGTTCCCGTGCTGCCGGCAGCCAGCCGGCAGCACGGGATAGGTGCACCGACGGCTGAAGCCGAGGGTGGGACGGAGTGGTTGTAGTACTCGGAGCCGGGGAGAGCCCGGTACAGGGGGGAAGGGCCACAGCGAGACCGAGAGGGAACGGAGACTGTAATGCCGAAAGACGCGTCGCCGGATGGCGGCGCTCCGGGGCGTGATCATGCACCTGTACGGGTATCGGGGATGCAGGCCAAGCTTCACCGTTGGGCGGCGGCCGATCCTGGCCGCCGGTTCGATGACCTGTATAACTTCGTGTGCGACCCGGCTACGCTGCTTATCGCGTATCGCCGGGTCGCGGGTAACCGGAGCGCCCGGACCGCCGGTGTCGACGGCCTGACGGTCGCCGACGTCGAGCGGGAGACGGGAGTTCCCGGGTTCCTGGATGACCTGCGCGCCCACCTGAAAGCGGATCCCAGCGATGCCGCGTTCTTGGCCCGGGCCGGAGCGTCGGCCATGGTGATGGCCTCCTTCGTCCCGGAACGGAAGATCCGGGAGCTGTGGGACCTGACCCGGCGGCGCACTGAACTGGCACGTGCCGCTGGCTGGGAGGCTCAAAGGCTGGAGAAGGAACTCGAAGACACCGGCATGAAACTCGCCGCGGTCCTCACCGACCTGGTCGGTGTGACCGGTCGGGAGATCCTGGAAGCCCTCGTTGCCGGTGAACGTGACCCCCACCTGCTGGCCGACTTCGCCGTCGGTCGGGCTCGTGCCAAGATCCCCGCACTCGTCGAGGCACTGGACTGCGAGTTCACCGACCACCACGCCTTCACGGTCCGCCACTTCCTCGACGAGATCGACCGCTGGAAGCAGGTCATCGCGTCCTTCGACGAACGGATCGCGACCCTGCTCGCCGACCACCAGCCCGATCTGGATCTCCTCGACACGATCCCGGGCGTCGGCCGTCTGGCCGCCGAGATCATCATTGCCGAGACCAGCGGCGACATGGCCCAGTTCCCCAGCGCGCACCACCTCGCCTGACTCAGGCGGAATCCCATACCATAATTGTGGCCGACCACGCGGCGGGAACCATCTCACCGCCCGCCAGCTGGCCGTGCAGTCGGCCGTTCCGGCGCGCCTCAAGGTCGGCTTGCCCCCGGACCAGCTCAGCCGTCCGACGCCTCGTAGCAGGAAACGACGGGCCGCTATCCGGTTCCCGACGCCGTCGACCGGACCACGATGGCTAGCGACCTGGCATCGCGGTGGACGTGCCCGACTACCTGCGCACGGCAGCTGGCGCGGCACCACCGCGCATCGACGCAGCGGCAGTACCGTTCGCCTGAAGCCAGCGGCGGCGTGTCGGCACATCCTCGGGGTGGTTGGCGGCCTACCGCATCGCAGAGTATCCTCACCGGCAACGTGATCGTGATGTGTGTCTCGGTTCTGGCGGCGAGATCTGCTTGGCCGAGCTACGGGGGCAGCATGAAAGAAGAGCAGGTTGAGCTGGTCGTTCTCGGGGAACGATCATCGGTCCGAGACGACGAGTCAACGGAACTTGATGTCGTCATCGAGGTCCGCTGCGACGTGGCCCCCGACCTCGCCGCTGGTACCAGCGCCGGCGCGATGAACCTCTGCCTCGTCGTCGACCGCAGCGGCAGCATGGGCGGCGACAAGCTGGAAACCGCGAAGCGGAGCTGTGTCGACATCTTCAATCGACTCGGGCAACGGGACCTGTTCACCGTCGTGGTCTTCGACGACGGCGTGCAGGTGGTGGTTACTAATCCGAAATGGGGTTACTGGACCGAAGGCAATCGCAATATAGCAGGTCAGGGCACGTGCTAAAGTCCAGTAGCCTAGATTCCCTTTAGTAACCCGCAGACAAGCCGTGGCGAGGTCGCCTCGAAGATCGAGGAAATCCGAGCCGGTGGCATGACGGATTTGTCGCTCGGGTGGTATCAGGGTCTCCTCGAGCTGCAGACACATATGGCGCCCGAACACCGCAACCGCATCTTCCTGCTGTCGGACGGCGCTGCGAACCGAGGCGAGACCAAGAAGTCCAGTCTTGCCGCGACGGCCATTCGGGCTCGCGACGTCGGCATCACCACGTCCACTATCGGAATAGGCGATGACTTCCAAGAAGACCTGCTCGAGGCGATCGCCTCGGCCTCGGGCGCTAAGGAGAAATCTGAATACTGGACTTCTTGGCATATTTCCAATATGCT
>NZ_CAKJTR010000225.1:0-6797 GCF_917627355.1 Protofrankia sp. Cj3
GCGAGGCGTAGCTCCGTGGCCAGATAACCGCTCAGGTCGTCGATGGTCGGGTGCTCATAGAGCAGGCCGGGCGACAACCGCCTTTCGACGATCTTTTCCAGTGACCCGGAGACCTGAACAGCGACCCGTGAGTCGAGCCCGTACGCTTCGAACGGCTTGCGGGTGTCAATCTGGTCGGCTGGCGTGTCGATCCGCCGTGCGAGCTCCCCGATCAGCCACTGCCGGATCGACTCCTCGGTCAGCGGGCCGGTGGGTACCGAGCTGGTTTTCCTACGTCCGAACACGGATCTTCATGCTCCTGTCCAATTCGTGTTGTGTCGCGCGGCGCCGGACGGCTGCCTGCCGTTTCGCCGCGATGGTCGCTCTGTCCGGAGACCGCAGGTCCCAGACGACGCCGGCGCTGCCGAGCAGGGCCAGCGTCCAGCCGCTCAGATCTGGCTCCCAGGCACGGACGCCATGCCGATAGGAGCCCGGGAACGCGTGATGGTTGTTCTGCAGTCCCTCTCCGAAGGTGACGAGGGCTACCGGCCAGTTGTTGGCGCTGCGGTCGCCGTTGTCGAATGGCCGGCCGCCGATCATGTGGGAAATCGATCCGACGCACCAGGCGGCCTGGTTCGCCACGAACATCCGGGCAAGGCCACCAAAGACGAGGCCGGTCAGTGCCGACATGGCGGTCCGGCCGGCGGCGAACCCGATGAGTGCCGGCAGGAGCAGGCCAGCCAGCATCCAGAGCTGGTAGGTCCGGTGGTAGAAGAACAGCCGGCGGTCGCGCATGATATCGGGCGCCCACAGGCTCCAGCTGGAGCTCTCGTCGCTGAGCATCCACGGCATGTGCGCGTGCCAGAGTCCACGCAGCTTGTTGCGGACACCTTCGCCATGCAGGTTCGGGGTGTGCGGATCGCCCGGTCCGTCGCTGAACCGGTGATGCCGGCGATGGGTGGTGACCCAGTACATGATCGGCCCCTGCCCGCCCATCGAACCACTGATCAGCAGGATCGCCTCGAAGAACCGCGATGTTTTGAACGTCTTGTGGGCGAGATAGCGATGAAAACCGATGGTAATGCCACCCATATGCACGAAGTACAACGCGGCGAACAGCACCAGGTCGATCGTCGCGTACATTCCGCTGGCCAGCAGGTAGATCGCGGCGACACAACCGAGTCCAGGCAGCGCCATCATGGTGAACGCGGTCACCCGTTTGATGCGCCGGCTGGCCGGGTCGAGCTTCACGATGCCCGCGGCGAGCGGTTCGGCCGTAGCCGAGGACATGGCAGTCCCCCTAAATATCTACTCGGAATCTCCGCGCGGACCGGATTTCTTCGGATACCGCACATCCCGGGCAAGACCTGCGACATCGAGCAGCTGGATGAACAGCCCGGCGATGTCGAGCTGCCAGCGGGTGTGCCGGGTCTGGGCCAGGGCCGGCTGGGCATGGTGGTTGTTGTGCCAGGAGCCACCGACGGAGAAAGGAGAGAGCAGCGAGATGTTGCGGCTGTTGTCCCGAGTCGGATTGGGTCGACGGCCCAGCGTGTGGCCGAGGGAGTTGACTCCCCAAGTCACCTGGTCAAGCAGGAAAATCCGGGCGAGCCCGCCCCACAGAAGCCCCCCGACGGCGCCGCGTGGGCCGTCGACAAGGCCCCCGATCAGTGCCGGCAGCGCAAGGCCGAGAACGATCCAGCCGAAATAGTACCGGTTCAGTCTCATGACGAGCCGGTCCCGCAGCAGGTCCGGCACGTTCCTGCTCCAGTTGGCCCGGCGGATCGTGAACAGCCAGCCGACATGGCCGTGCCACAGGCCGCGCAGCCGGGCGAGGCGACCGTCGCCGATCGGGCGAGGGGAATGCGGGTCGCCGTCCCGGTCGGTGAACGCGTGGTGGATCCGGTGGGTGGCGACCCAGAACAGGATCGGTCCCTGCGCCGCCATGCTGCCGGCGACCCCCAGGAAGCTGGTCAGCGCCGGCCCCGCGCTGAAGGCGCGGTGGGAGAAGAAACGGTGCAGGCCGCCCTCCACCCCCAACGCCGTCACCAGGTACATGCCGGCGAGCAGTCCGAGGTCGGTCCAGGTGAACCCGTACCGGATGGCGAAGACGATCGCCGCGACCACGCCGAGGGCCGGCAGCCCGACGGTGACGTAGGCCATTCTGCGGGCGAGGGCGTCGGTGTCCGGACCGGTACCGGCTGATCCGGGAGCGATGATCCGCGTCCCGGTAGCCCCGGTAGCCCCGGTAGCCCCGGCGGGCAGCGGCCGGACGGCCGCCGCGGTGTCGGTACAGGAGGTCATGCCGGGCATCCCGTCACAGCCGGGATGGGCTCGCGGCCTGGTCCGTGGCCGGCCGTGGCCGTGGCCGTGGCCAGCAGCCCCTGGCGGTACGCCGACCGGGTGGCGTCGCGCCGGATCTTCCCGCTGGTGGTGACGGGGATGACACCGACCGGGCCGAGCTGGACGTCGGCAGGCCGGACGCCGTGGTCGGCCGTCACGGCCGCTACCACCGTGTCGCGGATCTCCGCAGCCAGCGCGGCAGCCTGTCGCGCTGTCCCCCGGATCTCGGCGACGATAACGAGCCGTTCGGTTCCGGTATCACCGTCATCGTCCATGGAGAAGGCCGCGGCACGCCGCAGTGCGGGGTGTGCCCCGCGCACAGAGCTTTCGATGTCCTGGGGATAGAGGTTACGTCCGGCGATGACGATCACATCCTTGATTCGACCGGTGATGAACAGCTCGCCGTCGAGCAGGAATCCGAGGTCGCCGGTACGCAGGTAGCGGCGCTCGGAGGTATCAGCCGGCGGAGCCGAGGAGGCCAGCCGGGCGGCGAATGTGTCAGCGGTCCGCTCGGGCTGGCCGAGGTACCCGGCAGCGACGTTCGGGCCGTGTATCCAGATTTCGCCCACGCGGCCGGCGGACAAAGGCCGCATGGTTTCCGGACTAACGATGACGACCTCATGGCCTTCCGCGACCACACCACAGCTCACGATCGCCGCGGCATTCCTGTCAGCCGCGCTGAGCAGGCGGGCGTGCCCGTGCTCGAGCGCATCCCGGTCGAGCCATTCGGTGCGGACCGTGCTGCCCGCGGCCCGGCCCGAAACAAACAAAGTCGCCTCAGCCATGCCGTAACAGGGAATGAGCACGGACTCCCGGTAGCCGCAGCCGGAGAACCGGTCCCGGAACCGATCGAGAGTGGCCCGGGAAACTGGCTCCGAGCCGCAGAAGACCTGCCGCAGCGAGCTGAGGTCCAGCGTTGCCAGCTCGTCGTCGGTGACTGTCTCAGCGCACAGGTCGAACGCGAAGTTCGGGCCGACAGAGATGGTCACCTTATTGTCGGTGATCGCCTTGAGCCACCGGTAGGGCCGTTGCACGAAGTGCGCTGGCGAAAGCATGACAAGTGGCCAGCCGCCGTGCAGAGCCAGCATGATCGTTCCCATCAGGCCCATGTCATGGTAGGGCGGCAGCCACGAGCAGCCAACCCGCTCCGGGTCAGCCCCCGTGTTGGCTTCGAGCGTCCGGCAGTTGCTGACCAGGTTCGCGTGGGTCAGCACGATGCCCTTGGGCTGGCCGGTCGAACCGGAGGTGTACTGCAGCAGCGCGGGTGTCGCCGGGCCGGCACCGAGACTGGGAAGATCCGCACCGTCCGTGACGGTGCGGTCCGCTGCCGCGCCCGGTCGGGCTGATCCGTGCGGCATGGCGACCGTGTCCTCGACGAACAGCCACACCGGGCGGGTTGTGGCCGGCGGAAGCCTGGCGGTGAGAACGTCCGTCCGCCCCGCGAACCGCGCGTCGGTGATAACCGCGTCAGGTGCGCAGTCCCTGATAATCGACAGGAAGCGATCGGTCGCTCGGCGCCCGGTGGGCGGGAATGACGGCACCGCCGTCGCGCCCGCGGCGAAAATGCCGAACAGCGCGGCAATATAATGCAGCCCCGGATCGAGCGCGAGCATCACCCGATGACCTGTGAGCCCGTCACGCCGCAGTTTCTCGGCCAGCACTCCGGCGTGTACGGCCAGGTCCTGATAGGTCCAGTCGACGGCGTTGTCACCACTACCGTCCGGCAGGAAACGAAACGCGAGACGTGGTTGTTGCCGGGCACGAGCTGTAAGGATTTCACTCAACGAGGCACCTGGCCAGCAAACAGCAGGCTCCAAGTCGACTCCCCGAAATTTTTAGATCTGGAAATTAAATAAAATCATGCCATGTGCCTCGATCGGACGTCAATGCCTGCGATTCAAGTCCACACGAATCCCGCACATGATGTGCCAGGGAACAAGGAGAGCCGATCCAATTGTGCGCGGACACAATCCGACGCTGGGACGGCGGGAATCAGCTGGGTCGATCGTGCGCGACGATAAGATCATCAATCATTCACCGCGCCAGACGCTGGCAGCCCAGCGATGACCGATACCTGCTCCGACACCTTAAAATTACTTTCCGTAATAATTGGTACGCTCCGCAACAAGAGCCTGTTTCTGTCATGCTTCGATGCGCTGGCCTCCTCGATCCGCATGCCACCGTCGTGGCTGCCACCGTCACGCCGTCCCCGGCGCGCGGAGGCCGGGCCGGGCCCCATCCCCTGTTGGATAATGTTCACCGAGTCCAGCCGCTTCCTGATCGCCGCCGGATTTCGCTGCCACGCCACGGGGCCGCCAGGGGCCCGGAACTCCGTACCATCCCGCTGGGCGGGCGGACTCGGTTGCATAACAGGCGGACGCCGCCCTTTGGGTTCCGCCTGGTTGACTGATCGGATCACCATGCACAAAAACAGAGCGTAAAATCATGGCGTGCGCGTGGATGGTCTGCCGTTTTCCCGATGAAGTCGATACCTTCATAAATCCATCCGGCGGGGCGACAGGCCTGCGGATGTCAGCGCGCCACAAGCGGTCCCAGCCTTTCCTGCCGTACGACGACGTGTGATCGTGTGCGTGGTCGCGTCCTGCCGATAAGGAGCGGATACATGCCAACCGACCCGTTGCCTCCGACGGTGTTCACGCCGGCTGGGTGGGAGCAGGAGGCGGCAGGGGAGGACGTCGCATCGCTGCAGGAGCGCGCGCTGCACGCGCTGAAAGCGCGCCTGCCCGAGCTCGCGGAGGTTGTCGCCGCCTCGCTGCCTGCCGCGGAGCCGGCGTACTACGACGAAAGCATCCTGCCCCAGGAGCCAGCCCCGATGATCGGAAAATCCATCGAGAACGCCCTGGCGGCGCTACGCATCCCCGCGGATAAAACAGATAAAAGGGATAAACTGCTGGACTGGCCGCGCAGGGTCGGTGAGCGCTGCGGCCGGCAGGGGATGTCGGGCAAGGCTGTGCGGCGGGCATACGAGCTTGCTGGCAAAGCGGTCGCCAACGCGCTGACGCGGTGGACCGTCGAGGCCGATGTGCCCCTCCCCCGGGCCGCCGCGCTGCTCGACGATCTGTGGGACATCGTTGACGAGCATGCCGCCGCGGCGCTGGCCGCCCTGCGTGCGACCGAGATGGAGCTGCTGCGCGCGCAGACCGCCGACGTCCTGCTCGATGCCCTGCTCAACGGGGCAACCGACGCCAGCACCATCGCCGCGGTCGCCAGATCCTTCGCCATGCCCGAGCAAGGCCGCTACGCGGTCATCGTGCGGCGCCCAACCGAGGGCGGGCCGATCCTCGACCCCGTCGATCTGCCGGTACGCGCGGGTACCGCCCGGCTGATCTGGCGGCTGTACGGGGAGAGCGCGGTCGGCGTGGCGGTGCTCGGGACGCTGCCGGTACCGTCCCTGGCCGGCCGCCTGCCCACGAACGACGGTTTCCGGACCGGCGTGAGCATGGCGGTGACGGGGCTGGCCACGCTCGGCCGGGCCCGCCGGCTCGCGGAACTGGCCTCCCGGACCCTCCCCCATGGTCTCGCCATTCTGGAGGAGCAGCTCCCGGCCGCGATTCTGACCGCCCAGCCGGACCTCGCGCACGAGCTGAAGGTTCTTGTGCTGGCACCGGTGCTGGGCCTCGACCCGGTGAGCCGGGATCTGCTGCTGAACACGTTCGCGGTCTGGTTACGCTCGGACGGCTCGGCAGCGCAGGCCGCGACCGCGCTGTGCTGTCATCGGAACACCGTGCTGAACCGGCTACGGCGACTCGAACGGCTCACCCTGCGCTCACTGACCATTCCCCGGGATCTGGTCGAGCTGTCCCTGGCCCTGGAGGCGTTCCAGCTCCAGCGCCGCTCCATGGTCCCGCGCTGCCCGTCCTTCGGTGATCTCACCCCTTGGGCCGGGTCTCGCTGACGGGCCGTCCGGCCACGCACGCCACCGCCGCCGGCCTCGGGAACGGCCATCGTGGCGGTGCCCGGCGCGTCACCGGTGGCGGGATGGGCGAGAGCCCGCGCGGAAGGCACAGCCTGGAATTGAACTATGCGCCTTCGCTGTCCCGTGAGATGACGAGACCCCCGCGTCGGAGTCTTGGGATGGAGCTTACGACGCGGGGGTCTCACCTGGGAGCGTGTGTGAAATCGTCATTCCGGCTCGCCGCGCCCAGGCGCCCCTGGCCGCGTTGTCGGCCACACCGAGACAACTCATCCGGCATCGCTTCGGCCTTCCGCCTTGCCAGGGGGCACCTGGCCGCGGCTCACTGATCGAAAGCCCGATCTCACACACGCTCTGAGTGGCTTCGCCGCACATCGTTCCCGCGGGCGTGGTAGTGCCCGATGCCGATGGAGTGCCTGACGTCACCCCCGCTATCGGCCACGGCCCGCGGCGGCGGTAGCGAGATCACCGATCAGAGTGGAATAATACGGAAGGCCACCGGGGCATATCGTCAGCCGACAGCACGGCCGGCGGAGCCACTAAG
>NZ_CAKJTR010000226.1:0-2168 GCF_917627355.1 Protofrankia sp. Cj3
GTTCGCCTGGGCTCTCGTCAACTCCGGCAAGAAGACTGCCAAGCATCACCGAGTCAGCACCAACGGCAATCGCCTTGGCGATATCGCCGGAGTACTGCATCCCGCCGTCACCAATCACGGGGACGGCCGCCTGCCGCGCGATGCGCGCGCATTCGTAGATCGCGGTGACCTGCGGGACCCCGACCCCGGCCACGACCCGGGTCGTGCAGATCGAGCCGGGCCCCACCCCCACCTTGATGGCGTCGGCACCGGCGTCGACCAACGCGCGTGCGCCGTCCGCGGTCGCGACATTGCCCGCGATCACGTCAAGAGGGCCACCGTCCAGGCGGGTCGGCAGGTCGGACTTGATACGCCGCACCATGTCCAGCACAGCCCGCGCATGGCCATGCGCGGTGTCCACCACCAAGAAGTCGACGGCCGCCGCTACAAGCATCTGCGCGCGCTTGTAGGCGTCATCCCCCACCCCGATGGCGGCGCCGACCACCAGTCGTCCATCCGCGTCCTTGGTTGCCCGCGGATACTGCTCACGCTTGGTGAAGTCCTTGACCGTGATCAGTCCACGCAGGCGGTCACCGTCGTCCACCAGGGGAAGCTTCTCAATCTTGTGCTGGCGCAGCAGCAACAGCGCGTCGTCCGCGGACACCCCGACCCGCGCCGTAACGAGCGGCATCGGTGTCATGACCGCACGCACCAGCCGGGAATAGTCCCGCTCAAATCGAATATCACGATTCGTGACAATTCCCACGAGCCGGCCATCCGGTTCGGTCACCGGAACCCCGGAAATGCGGTAGCGGGCCATGAGCTCGTTGGCGTCCTC
This sequence comes from Protofrankia sp. Cj3, assembly GCF_917627355.1. Taxonomy (NCBI): domain Bacteria; kingdom Bacillati; phylum Actinomycetota; class Actinomycetes; order Frankiales; family Frankiaceae; genus Protofrankia; species Protofrankia sp. Cj3. Next base: position 818 of record NZ_CAKJTR010000226.1, read on the forward strand.
GATGGTGGCATCCGGGCCGCAGGTAACAGGCGTTGTGATCATCCCTGATTCGGAACGCTTCACCACGTCGACCTGCTGCGCCTGGTCCTCGATGGAGAGGTTGCGATGCAGCACGCCCACGCCGCCCTGCCGGGCCATCGCGATCGCCATCCGCGCCTCGGTGACGGTGTCCATCGCCGAGGACAGCAACGGAACAGCCAGCCGGATGTGCCTGGACAACCGGGTGGACGTGTCGGCATCCGCCGGCATGACGTCCGATTCCGCTGGCAGCAGCAGTACGTCGTCGAAGGTCAGCCCCAGCATGGCCAGCTTCGCCGACGGCATCGACCCTGGCTCGGACCCGATCGACTGGACAACGGGACTGTTCATGACACCTTCCGTCCGCACCTCGCCACTCCCCATAACGATCAAAACCATATCCCCACGCTTTGCCCAGAACACCCACGGCCCCATGGCGGGGAACGCCGTCCTGGCGCCGGCTGCGGCCATGAGCCGCCGGGCATGCGAATCAGGCACCGGCACAAGAGCCCTACCGGCCCATCCTAGGACTCCCAAGGCCACCGGCAAGACCGCCGGCAAGAGCGCTCGGGCGCGCGGAAGAGGGCATCATCGCGCACCCGCGCGGCGAGAAGCGCCAAAAAACGATCAGCTTGGTCTCCGCCTACCGGCATCGGCGCACAGGCAGCAGGCGGGACCAGAGAACCGGAACCACCAATCCAGTGCCGGATATGTCGTACTACGCAGTAATCCAGCGCCGCCAACCGTATGAGATGCGTAAAACGGTCTCGCGGACAGGTTGAAACACGCGATCCGAAACCGGCCAACCCCCTGGAGTCGCCCATCGGGACCACTAAGGGGCTTGCTCCGGCGTAGCGTGGGCGGCGTGAGCGACGAGCCTCTCGACCCGTTCGCGGGCGACCCCGAGGACCCGACAGCAGAGCTCGCGCGCCTCGACCCGGTTGAGGACACCGAACTGCTGGAGCCTCTTTCGCCGCACGAGCGCGAGGAGATACTTGCCGAGCTCGGGGACCTCGACGTCTTCCGGACCTTGCTGGAGCCCCGCGGCTACCGCGGCCTCATCGTCGACTGCGAGGGATGCGCGGAACCGCATTTCTTCGACTGGGACCTGCTCGCCGGCAACCTCCGCTACCTCCTTGACGAGGGCCGGGCCCGGGTCCACGAACCCGCGTACGCTCCGGACCCATCGTCCTACGCCAGCTGGGACTATGCGCGTGGTTACGCCGACGGGGTCTACGAGACAAGTGAAGCCTCGGAAGCTGATTCCCGCTAGCCAAAGATCACCAATCTGCGTCGGATCATGCCTTTGCCCTGATCCAGGCGGCACGTGCTA
>NZ_CAKJTR010000226.1:2532-7055 GCF_917627355.1 Protofrankia sp. Cj3
CCCTGGAGCGGGGCTCCGGTGAGAAGGTCGAGGGCTTCGCGCAGGGATCCCGCATGACGGACGCGCCCCGGAAGAGTCGCTCGCTGCCAGCCTGAGCCGCCGACAACGATCGATGTCGGCGGCCGGGTCACCGGTAAGCCAGTCAACACCTGCACATCCGCGGACGTCCGACGCTGCGACCACAGGAAGACAGCTACCGGCCCAACGCGGACGATCGCATTGCGCAACGCGGCGATCGGCACCGCGGCGCCGAGTACGCGAACGCTCGCCCCCCGCTCAGCAAGGCCCGCGGCGAGTGCGGTCAGCGCGAGGCTGTGCTGCTCGGCCGGAGCACACGCAAGCAACACCGGTCGGCTATGACCGTCGACCTCACGATCCGCGGCCCGGCGGAACACCGCCGCCACGCAGTCACTGAGCAGATGTTCGACATCGACGGCGTCGCCACGTTGTTCCCATCGCCTGCCCACGGCGACCAGTACCGGGCACACAAGCTCCTGCCAGGCGGCGACAACCCCATCAGCCGCGACGGCATGGGCCAGAATACGGGTCACCGCCGACGAGTCGAGCGCCATCGCCGCACGAGCAAGTCCACGGGCCGCGACGCCGGCATCCGCCAGCCGCAGCACCCGGCCGCCTGATCCCCGTGCCCCGGCCAGGTCCGCGACCGCCGGTTCGTCGAGGCCACCACAATCATCGTCCGCCGAGGTCACGGCCCCGGCGTGCTCACCGCTACCCGCCTGGCCCGGTTGCCCGTGGCCAGCTCCGCCCGCGGACGGTCCGGGTCCGGCGCCATACGGTCGATCATCAATTCCCGGAGCCGATCGCGGCCAGCGCGATTCCGGTAGATCATCGACGAGTGTGGTCCTGGCGATTCTGGCCGCTTCGGCGGGCGCGATCCCGTCCTGTGTCAGCCGGCACATGAACTCCAAGCGGGCCAGGTCGTGTGGACCGTACCTGCGGCGGGTACCGGAGACATGGTCGGCTGGACCGAGCCCGTATCGACGGTTCCACGTGCGAAGGGTTGCGGGCGCGACGCCCAGCCGCCGGGCAACCGCCGCGACCGTGTACCGCGGGTTGCGCTCCGCCGGCTCCGGGGAGGGGGTCACAGCGCTCATGGTGGCTCTCGGCGACCGTACCCACAACTTGGCGACGAACCGGCTCCGACCGACCACGCGCCGAATGATTCTCTGTGTTGAACAACATATGGCGCGGCACTACGGTGTAGCTGCGGCGCCAGCCGCCCATGGTTGAGAGGGGGGCTCAGACCGATGACCGACGTCCGACGACTTCCAGGCCCCGGTGCCGAGAAGTGGGAATGGCAGCTTCACGGTGCATGCCGTGGAGAGAGCACGGAGCTCTTCTTCCACCCGGAAGGCGAGCGGGGCCCGGCCCGCGCGGCGCGTGAAGCCGCCGCGAAGGCCGTCTGCGCACGGTGTCCCGTGATCCAGGCATGCGCCGAGCACGCGCTGCACGCCCGCGAGCCCTACGGGGTGTGGGGCGGGCTGAGCGAGTCCGAACGAGAAGGCATCCTGACCGGCCGGACGCGCCGCGGCGCGGCGCGGCACAACCCGTCACGCCCCGGCCTGGCTCCGGCCTGTTAGGGCGAGAGTGTGGTGGCGCACCGATGATCTTTGGGGCGACCGGACGCGGGCGTTCTGCCCGGACATACCCGGACGGATCCATCGCATGGATCGGGTCACCCGCGACGTGTGAACACAACGCTCGGTGAAATCGACGGGAAGCGCGAGAAAGCCCGGTAGGACGCCGAACGTCCTACCGGGCTTTGGGGAATCCGCGTCAGGATCCCGATCCTGGCAAGCAGGATGGTCCTGACAGCTCAGAACCCGGCGCCGTGCGAATGGCCGTGGTCATGACCGTGCCCGGCGTCAGCGGCGGGTTTGGCCGGCTTCTCCGTGACCAGGCTTTCGGTCGTGAGCAACAAGGCGGCGATGGACGCGGCGTTGGCAACGGCCGAGCGGGTCACCTTCACCGGGTCGACCACGCCGTCCGCGATCAGGTCGGTGAACTCGCCCCGAGCCGCGTTGAAGCCGCTCCCGACGGGCTGCTCCTTCACCCGCGCGACGATCACCCCGCCTTCCTGACCGGCATTGTTCGCGATCCAGGTCAGCGGGGCACTCAGCGCGTCATGAACGATCTGCACGCCGGCCAGTTCGTCGCCGGTGCGCCCGAGACCGCCGTCGAGTACCGCACCCGCGTGTATAAGCGCCGACCCACCGCCAGCCACGATGCCCTCCTCCACCGCGGCGCGGGTGGCGGACACGGCGTCCTCCAGACGGTGCTTCTTCTCCTTCAGCTCAACCTCGGTGGACGCCCCGACCCTGATCACGGCGACGCCACCGGCGAGCTTGGCCACCCGCTCCTGGAGCTTTTCGCGATCCCAGTCCGAGTCGCTGGCCTCGATCTCCCCGCGGAGCTGACGTACCCGGTCGGCGAGGCTCGTCTCGTCACCAGCGCCGTCGATGATGGTCGTAGTGTCCTTGTCGACGACGATCCGGCGCGCCCGGCCGAGCTCGGCGAGCCCGACCGAATCGATCTTAAGGCCAACCTCGGCAGCGACGACCTGCCCCCCGGTGAGGATGGCGATGTCCTGCAACATCGCCTTACGGCGATCGCCAAAGCCCGGTGCCTTGATCGCCACTACCTGGAAGGTCTTGCGGATCGCGTTGACGACAAGGGTCGACAGCGCTTCCCCCTCGACGTCCTCAGCAATGATCAACAGCGGCTTCCGTGCCTCCACGACCTTCTCCAGCAGCGGAAGGACGTCGCTCAGCGCGCTGATCTTGCCCGGATGCAGCAGCACATAGGCGTCCTCGAGGACGGCCTCCATGCGCTCGGGGTCGGTGACGAAGTACGGGGAGATGTATCCCTTGTCGAACTGCATCCCCTCGGTGAGCTCGAGCTCCAGACCGAGAGCCTGGCTCTCCTCGACGGTGATCACACCGTCCTTGCCGATCCGGTCCATCGCCTCGGCGATGAGCTCGCCGACCTTCGCGTCCTGGGCGGAGATAGCCGCGACGTGCGCGATGACCTCCTTCGAGTCCACCTCCAGGGCCTGCTCCAGCAGGGCGTTGGAGACGGCCACGACCGCGGCCTCGATACCCGCTTTGAGCGACACCGGCGGCGTCCCGGCCACGACCTGGCGCAGACCGCCGCGCACCATCGCCTGAGCGAGCACGGTCGCGGTCGTGGTGCCGTCGCCAGCGACGTCGTTGGTCTTGGTGGCGACCTCCTTGACGAGCTGGGCGCCAAGGTTTTCGTTCGGGTTGTCCAGCTCCACCTCGCGCGCGATCGTCACCCCGTCATTGGTGATCGTCGGCGCGCCATAGGACTTGTCGATGACGACGTTGCGGCCACGCGGGCCGATCGTCACCTTCACAGCGTCCGCGAGAGCGTTCACGCCATGCTCAAGCGCATGGCGAGCGTCCTCGCTGAATGTCAGAATCTTGGGCATACGTGGTCCTCCCGAACCGACTCAGGGCATGTCTGGCCCGTGGGCCTGTCTGATCGATCTTCGATCGCTTCGCCCCCGCCCGAACGCTTCGCGCCCGTGCGGAGCCCTGCCCTCGATGCCCAGAAGAGGTCGCGCCGCACGGGGACCCCGGCTCGTCGTCACCGGCAGGACACCGCTATCGGCTCCTCCGCCACCGTGCGGACCGCCTTCTGAATCATCGCGCATCGACCAATACCCATCAGACAGGCTCTGGGCGTGCCTCCTGGAAATCGCTCGATGGACTCCGGGAGCAGGAACCCACGCGGACGCGGAGCATGCGGGTGGGGTGCTGCGAGCGGGATTCGAGAGGCACGCCCTAACGGCGATCAGGCGTGCTCCGCCGATCCGGACGAATGCCATCCAGAACGGCGAAACACGCCCTTGGATCCTGCTGGCGACAGACCTACTTCTCGATGATCGCCAGCACGTCGCGGGCGGAGAGAACCAAGTACTCCTCGCCGGCGTACTTCACCTCGGTACCGCCGTACTTGCTGTACAGAACGACATCGCCGACCTTGACGTCGAGCGGAACCCGCTTGCCATCCTCGAACCGGCCCGGCCCGACCGCGAGCACAGTGCCCTCCTGCGGCTTCTCCTTGGCCGTATCCGGGATCACAATACCTGACGCGGTGGTCTGCTCGGCATCTGACGGCTGGACGACAATGCGATCTTCAAGTGGCTTGATTGCAACCTTGGTGGCGGTCGTCACGATCGACCTCCCCCTTCCTGCGCTGGATGAGAGAGCGACCCTGGCGGCCTGCCGTCGCGGGTGAACAGGCGCCTGTTGTCGCTGGCACTCTCGTGTGCCGAGTGCCAACTTAGCACCCGCCTCGCCCACGTCAACCAACACAGCCAGAACTGTCAAGCGAGCCCAGGCGCAAGGCGCCGGCCAACCCGCCGGGCCCGGTCGCGGCCACGGGCGGCCGGGCCGGCCACAGCGGGCCGATACCCCTCGTGCCCGCGCCCACAACGACGCCGCGCCAGTCCCGGTGGATCGCGTCAGTCCCGGTGC
>NZ_CAKJTR010000227.1:0-6649 GCF_917627355.1 Protofrankia sp. Cj3
GTCGCAATGGGGCGTCATGACGGAGTGCCGTGATGAAATATTGAGAATGATTGAGAATACTGAGCGACTGGCGGCGGGGAAATGTTTTTGTTGCGTCCAGTAGTTAATTGGTTGTGGATATGTTCATCCGCTGATGCGCGGGTCGTGCATCCAGGTCACGGCAGGTCCGGCCGCTCCATGGGATCGGTGCGCCGCTGGTTCGCGGCGACGGTGTCCTTGATCCGGGAAACAGGAAATAGACGCAGCTGGAACGCCCTGTTGACACAAGCGGAGCCAGGGCCGGTACGGTCCATGTCGTCCACTCGTGAGGCGGCTGCGTCAGCGCCTTCCCCGTCGGCAGACCGGCCGGTGGCCGTGGGGCGCTCGCGCATCCGCGGCTACCCGAGGCCAGGCCCGGTCGGCGCTGGGGCCGGACAGGAGGTTCGTCACCGCCGACGGAGAGGGAGCCGCACGAAGGCAGTCCGAAGGGTTCCGGTCGTCCCCTAGACAACGATCCCCTGCCCGCATCCGGCAGGCCGGGGATCGGTTCGAAGGACGGTCCGGGGCCCTTGGACGTCCTCGCTACTGCTCGGGGGTCCCCCGTTGCGGGGTCATTGCGGCTGGGCCATCAGATCGTGGATGACTGTGCCGCGGATGACCGTGCGGACGCATGCCGGGTCGGGGCCGTCGAGGTCGGGGAGCCCGGCTATGCCCGCTCGTGGGTCGGTGGACCATGCCGCGACCCGGGCGTCGGGCACTTGGACGACCAGCTCCCCCGGTACCCGCCAGACGGCGAACGTCGCTGGCGCGCCGGGTACGAGGACCCCGCTGCCGTCATCGTCCGCGCGGGCTGCCCGCCAGCCGCCTCTCGTCGCGGCCGAGAACGCCGCCCGGGCGGTGAGCGCCGACGCCCGCGTGTGGTGCGTGACCGCGGCACGCACACCGCCCCATGGGTCCATCGGGGTCACCGGCGCATCCGAGGACAGCGCGAGGACGACACCGGCGGCGGCCATGGCCGCCAACGGGTTCATCGCCTGCGCGCGGCCGCTTCCCAGCCGGCGGGCGTACATCCCCTCCGGGCCTCCCCAACGGGCGTCGAACGCTGGCTGCACGCAGGCCAGCAGGCCCAGGCGGGCCATCCGGGCGATCTGGGCGGTATCGGCCAGTTCGCAGTGTTCGACGCGGTGGCGCGCGGCCAGCATCCTGGGCAGGCCGATCTTTGTGGCTGCCCGCTCGCAGCCGTCCAGGACGATGTCGAGGGCCGCGTCGCCGATAGCGTGGAAGCCTGCCTGCAGGCTCGCCTCGCCAGCCTGGACGATCAGCTCGCACACCGCGTCCGCGTCCAGCCGCGCGATTCCATGATTATCGGGTGCGTCCGCGTACGGCACCCGCAACGCCGCGGTGCGCGATCCCAGTGAGCCGTCGACGAACAGGTCGCCGCCGAGCCCGGCGCCCAGTGCCAGCGCGGTCTCGACGTCCCCGGCCCAGTAGCCGTGGACGTCGGGGCCTGCCTCGGCGGCGGCGAGGGCGAGCAGATCGCTGAGGTCGTCGGCGCTGGAAACCGCGGGCCCCGCCATCTCGTGCAGCGCCGCGATACCCAGGGCGGCGGCATGGGAGCGGACGCGCCGCTGGGCGGCCCGCCGCTGATGAGCGGAAACACTGCCGTACGCGGCTTCGCGGGCGATGTGGTGGGCGTCGCCCTGGCAACGGCCGTCGCCCAGCCAGCCCGCCGCGCCGCGGGCGCCGCTGCGGTCCGCGAGCGCTGAGGACACGACGGCGCAGTGACCGTCGACACGGGCGAGGTAGACCGGTGCTCCCCCGGCTGCCCGGTCGAGTTCGGCGATGCTGGGCGGCCGGTCTTCCGGCCAGGCCGTGTCGTCCCAGCCGGTACCGAGCACCGTGGTCGCGGGGTGGCGCCTGGCATGGTCGGCGAGCTGGTCCAGCGCGGCCAGCAGGGAGCGTGCCGGCGCCAGGTCGAGACCACCGAGCGCGAGCCCGGTCGCGGTCACATGCACGTGGGCGTCCACGAAGGCGGGGGTGACCAGGGCGTCGTCGAGGTCCACGATCTCGTCGGCACTCATCGCGTCGCTGGCCGCGGCCGAGCCGACCCAGGCGACCGTGTCGTGGTCGATCAGCATCGCGGTCGCGAACGGCGAGGCCGGGCTGTGCACACGGCCGCCGCGGTAGAGGACGCGAGCGCCCCGGGCTCCCGGGCTGGCTCCCGGGCCCGGCGGTATGTCCGTCACAGCTGCCAGTCTGCCTGCCGCGGCCGCGGTGCGGCGCTTGGCGGCGTGTGGCGCTGCCGTCGGTCGCTGTCGTGCCGCCGGCTGGTTGCCGCTGGTTGGCATCGGTTGGCGGCCGCCCGCGCGGTTACGGCTACAGCGCGGGCGGCCGGGCCTCGTACGGAGTGGAGAGGACGACCATGGTGCGGGTGGAGACGTTCGCCGCGGCGCGGATCTCCTGGAGCAGGCTTTCCAGGTTGCTCGGACCCGCGACCCGGACCTTGAGCAGGTAGCTCTCCTCGCCGGCGACGCTGTGGCAGGCCTCGATCGCGTCGAGGCCGCGCAGGCGGTCCGGCGCGTCGTCGGGCTGGCTCGGGTCGATCGGTTTGATGGACACGAAGGCGGTGAGCGGGAGCCCGACCTGGGCGACGTCGATCACAGCCGCGTAGGAGGTGATCACGCCTCGCTGTTCAAGGCGCCGGACCCGCTGGTGAACCGCGGATACGGACAGGCCGGTGGCTCGGCCGAGATCGGTGTAGCTCATCCTGCCGTCCCGGCACAGCAGGCGGACGATCTCGCGGTCAAGGTCTTCCAGCACGATCAGAAGCGTACGCAGATCACCGGTGATCGATGCATGCCGCCCTGGTCCGGCCACGGTCAGCCGATGGATCTGGATCGATGTGGACGGCCCAGGCTGCCGGTGGCACGAAGCCGTTGCGAAAACCAAGGGAGACGGACTGTAACCATCGGTGGTCCCTGGTTGGATGCAACCACGTGGGCAGGAGGCGGTTTCGGTTCCGGACACCGTTGTCCCCTACTGTGGCCCACCGGTGTCCATCACGAAAGAACGAAAGAACGGGAGAGGTGAGGCGTGGGGCTGGCCGAGCGGCTCGCGGGCAAGCGTGTCCTCGTCACGGGGGCGACCGGCTTCGTGGGCGAGGCACTGCTGGAACGGCTGCTTTCCGACCTGCCCGGCACCGGGGTGGTCGTGCTCATCCGTCCCCGCGCGGGCAGGAGCGGGCAGGCCCGTCTTGCCGGTCTCGTGGCCAAGCCGGCGTTCGCGCCGTGGCGCGAACGCCTTGGCGCCGACGGCGTTGAACAGGTGCTGCGGGAGCGGGTCACGGTCCTTGAAGGCGATCTCGAACGGATTCCGGCCATTCCGGCGGATGTGGACACTGTCGTCCACTGTGCCGGCGAGGTGTCGTTCGACCCGCCGATCGACACGGGTTTCGCCACCAATCTCGGGGGTGTCCAGGAGCTGCTGCGGGCCATCCGCGACAGCGGCGCACGCCCTCATGTGGTGCATATCTCCACGGCGTACGTGGCGGGCCTGCGGTCGGGCCACGTGGCCGAGGGGCGCCTTGCGCACACCGTCGACTGGCGGGCCGAGCAGGCCGCCGCACAGCGGGCACGGCGTGCGGCGGAGGACGCGTCCCGGGCCCCGGAGACGCTGCGCGGGTTCCGGGCCGAGGCCGAAGGCGAGCACATCCGGGCTGGGGCGCAGACGGTCTCGCGAGAGGCTGAACGGCGTCGGCGCAGGTGGGTGGAGCGCCGGCTCGTCGACGCGGGCGGCGAACGGGCCCGTGTGCTCGGCTGGACGGACTGCTACACGTTCACCAAAGCGCTTGCCGAGCGCTACCTGGAGACCGAACGTGATGGTCTGCCGTTGACCATCATGCGGCCGTCCATCATCGAAAGCGCGTTGGCCCGCCCGTTCCCGGGCTGGATCGAGGGCTTCAAGATGGCCGAGCCGCTGATCCTCGCCTACGGCCGCGGGGAGCTGCCGGACTTCCCCGCGTCCCCGGACGGGATCATCGACATCATCCCTGTCGACCTGGTGGTCAACGCGATCCTGGCCGCGGCCGCGGCCCCGCCGCCGGCATCGGCCCCGGCGTACTACACGGTGTGTTCCGGTTTTCGTAACCCGCTGCTGTTTCGCGATCTTTACGAGAACGTCCGGGAGTACTTCGAGCGCCATCCGCTGTCCAAGCCCGGCCGTGGCGCTGTCGCGGCCGCGCACTGGCGGTTCGCCGGGGCCGCCACGGTCGAGGGCCAGCTGCGCCGTGGCGAGCGTTTCGCGGAGATCGCGGGAAGGGCGCTCGGGTACGCCCCACGCTCCGACCGGGTCCGCCAGGCCGCCCGTGACCTGGAGCAGTTCGATGAGCGGCTGTCGTTCCTGCGGCGTTACCAGGACCTCTACCGTTCCTACACCAAGGCGGAGCTGGTCTACGTTGATGACGCGACCCGCAGGCTCCACCAGGCACTCGATGCGGGTGACGCCGAGCGGTTCGGGTTTGACCCGGCCTGCTATGACTGGCGTACCTACCTGCAGGAGATCCATTTTCCGAGCGTCACCTCGACCTTCCGCGGCCCGGACAAGCCCCCGGCGCCGCCCCGGCGGGCGTCGCACGCCCTCGCCGGCGGTCCGGACACGCTCGCGGTGTTCGACCTGGATGGGACGCTGGTGTCCTCGACCGTGGTTGAGTCCTACCTGTGGCTGCGGCTGACCGACCAGACGTTCGCGGCGCGCGGGCGTGAGCTTGCGCAGCTTGCCCGCGCGCTGCCCGGGTACGTGCGGGCGGAGCGGCGCGACCGGGGGCATCTCATCCGAGCGGTGTACACGCGCTACGCCGGTGCCGATCCCGGCGAGCTCGCCCGCCTCGTCGACGAGGTAGCCGGTGACATCCTGCTGCGCCGGGTGAAGGCGGGGGCGATCCGCCGGATCCGCGAGCACCGCGACGCCGGGCACCGGACCGTCCTGCTCACCGGGGCGGTCGAGGTTCTCACCCGTCCGCTGGCGCCGCTGTTCGACGAGGTCGTCGCCACCCGGCTCGCGGTCGGGGCGGACGGGCGCTGCACCGGGCGCCTGGTATCGGCACCGCTGGTCGGTGACTCCCGCGCCGCCTGGCTGGATCACTATGCCAAGCGGGTGGGCGCGGATCTGGCGGCGTCGTGGGCATACGCGGACAGCCAGTCGGATCTGCCGATGTTGCGGGCGGTCGGCAATCCGGTCGCGGTCAACCCGGACCTGCCGCTGTACCGGGTGGCCCGCCGCTCCGGCTGGCCGATCGAGCAGTGGGCCTCGACCCGTGGTGAGCCACGCGCCGTGGTCGGCAGCCGGCATGAACGCACGATCCATGCCGCCGCCCGGGCTCGGGATCTTTTCGGCGGTGGGGCCGCAGCCCTGTCTCCGGGCGGCCGCGTCCGGACATCACGGCCGGGTGTCGATCGGTGAGCCGCGCGCTGGAGCTGTACCGGTCGATGCCCCGCTACCTGGCCACCCGGACGCTGTCGGGCCGGCTGCCGGCCTTGGCCGGCGCCGCGGCCGGGATGACAGCGCCGCTGCGGCTGACCGACGGGCCGGCGCCGGCCGTGCCGGGCGAGGGGTGGGTTCCGATCCGCCCGCGGCTGTCGGGGATCTGCGGGTCGGACCTGGCCACCGTCACCGGGCAGCTGTCGCTCTACTTCACGTCGCTGGTGTCCATGCCCTTCGTCCCCGGGCATGAGATCGTGGCCGACACCCAGACCAGCGTCACCCTCACCGATGGCACTGAGCTGCCGGCCGGCAGCAGGGTGGTGCTCGATCCGGTTCTCGGTTGCGCCGCCCGGGGCCTGCCCGCATGTGCTGGTTGTGCCGCCGGGCACACCAGCCGCTGTGACAATATCACTGTGGGTCACCTGTCCCCCGGTCTGCAGACCGGGTTCTGCGCGCGGACCGGTGGCGGGTGGAGCCGGTCCCTGGTTGCCCACCGCTCGCAGTTGTATCCCGTGCCGGCGGACCTGCCCGACGAGCGGGCGGTGCTGGTGGAGCCGCTTGCGTGCGCGGTACATACCGCGTTGCGGGCACGGGCCGGGGACGGCGACCGGATTTTGATCATCGGTGCCGGCTCGGTCGGGCTGTTCACGTTGCTGGCGCTGCGCGCCTACACCAAGGCCGGCCTGGTGACGGTGGTAGCCAAGCACCGTCACCAGGTGGAACGCGCGCGGCTGTTCGGGGCAGACGAGATCATTTCACCGGCGTCCGCGGTCGGCGGGGTGCGCCGTGCCACCCGTGCGCTCAAACTGGAACCGGAGGCCGGACCGCCGTATCTGCTCGGCGGCGTGGACATCGCGATCGACTGCGCCGGCAGCGCATCCTCGCTGTCGACGGCGCTGCGCGTCACCCGCGCCGGTGGGCGGGTGGTGCTGTCCGGTGTTCCCACCGGGCCGGTCGATCTGACGCCGCTGTGGTTCCGTGAGCTGGAGCTGGTGGGCACCTACGCGTCCAGCGCCGGTCGGGGGCTGGACGAGGGCGGGGCGGCGGGCGCGGCGGTGGCGCCGGCGGACTTCGTCCGGGCGCTGGAGCTTGCGGCAGCTGCCCCGTTGGACGGGGTTGTGTCGGCGGCCTACCCGTTGGACCGTTGGCGGGACGCGTTGGACCACGCGCTCGGCGCGGGCCGGCTTGGCGC
>NZ_CAKJTR010000228.1:0-6632 GCF_917627355.1 Protofrankia sp. Cj3
CCGCCGGATGGCGCCCGCCAGCTCGCCCGCGGGCGCGTCCGGCCGGACGGCGGGCTGGCCGAGCCGGCGGGCGAGGCCGGCGAGTTTGGCCTCGTGCGCGACCGCGACCACGGGGGTCCCGGCGGCGGCACCGGCGAGCAGCGCATGAAAGCGCATCGCCACGAGCAACCTGGCCGAAGCGGCGCTGGCCCGTGCCTCGGCCAGGTCCGCCGGCGGTGCCAGCACCGTGCTGCCCGCAAGCCGGGCCCGCAGATAGGACGCCATCTCGCGGTCGTCCGCACCCGTGCTACCGACCTGCCACGGCTGAAGGAGCACCCGCAGCCCGTTCGCGCTCTGCTCGGCGAGAGCCTCCGCGAGCCGGTCGAGCAACAGCGAGAGCTCCTTGCCGGTGGCTGCCAGATGGCTCAGCGCGACCAGGACGGTATTCTCCCGGTCACGGTACCGGCCGCCGGTGTGCGGCGGTGGGTTCAGCGGTGGGTTCAACAGCGTCCACGCGGGGTCCGAACCGACCCGGAACGGTGTCGGGGCGCCGCAGCCGCGCAGCAGGTGAGCTGACTCCTCGTCGCGCAGCACGAGGAGATCGATACGGCGGACCAGCTCCCGCGCAAGCCGTCGCGAAAGCGGGTCGGCCAGGAGACCGGCGCCGACACCGACCGCGGCGACCCTGCGTCCGAGCGTCCGTGCCGAGGTGACCAACGCAAGTGAACGCACCAACAACGAACGCGCCGCACGGCCGGCGCTCGGGTGCAGGGTCTTGAAGATGGTGCCGCCACCGAGGACGACCACATCCGCGCTCAGCAGAGCCTGGGCGACCGCCCACGGATCATCGCTGTCGACGGCGTCACATCCATAGGTGTGCTCCGTCCATCCCGGACGCGCCGTGGTGACCACGAAGTCGCAGCCGGGCAGCGCCCGCAGAAACGCCTCCAGCAGCGCTTCGTCGCCCGGATTACGCTGTCCGAACGCGCCGGCCAACAGCACCCTTGCCACCGGTCACCTCCTCGTAGAGGTCGAGATGGCGGCCGGCCACCGTGGGCCAGGACCTGCCGTCGGCGAGGAACGCGTTCGCCGCGCGGATCCGGTCGAGCCGAGCGTGGTCCCGCGCAAGCTCGCGCAGCCGTTCGGCGAGCTCCGCCGGTGTTCCCGGTATGGTCATCAACGGTGGGGCACCGACGCAGTCCGCGAGCGCCCGCGACAGCAGCACCGGGGTTCCGTAACCGAAAGCCAGCGCCAGCACGCCGCTGCTCGCATGCGGCTTCGGATACGGCAGCAAGGCGAGGTCGGCAGCGCCGAACCAGTGACCGACCTGCTCTTCTGGCACATATCCGACGAACCGCACCTTGTCGGCGAACCGCTCGCGGAGCGCGTCCGCGTAGCTGTGCGTCCCGGTCATCCGCGGATGGTCACCGCCGGCAACCACGAGCTGGACGGTGCCGCCAGCCAGTACAGCCGCCTCGCAGGCCAGCTCGAGGCCCTTGTAGGGCGCCACGAAACCGAAACAGAGAACGGTCAGCCGACCGTCCAGGCCGAGCGCGAGCCGGCTGGCCCCGCGGTCCGGGGTGACAAGATCCTCAATCCCGTGCGGAATGAGCACGGCGGACGGCACGACATCGGTGAACGCACGCTCATGGACCACGACCGCGTCGGCGAGCCCGCTCACCACCCGCTGCAGGCCGGCAAGCCCGCCGCGCGCCACCGCCGCCGGTACGGCCACCCGGTGCATCCGCGTGTACTCCGCGGTGACGTCCTGGGGTGACACAACCTGGTGCATGGTGACGACGACCGCGGGGCGGCCACGCCGCCGGGCGGACAGCGCCGTCACCAGTGACGGCAACGCCGCGGCCCCGCCGTAGAGGAACAGCTCGTGCTGCAGGTGGATGATCGGAGCCCCGGTCTCGCGGGCCGAGCGCCATGCGGCCAGCAGCGACCACGGCCGGTTGCCAAAGGCTCGATGCACGGTGGGGATTGGCTCGTCGCTCGGGGGCACCGCGGCCGATTCACGAACGTTGATCTTGGGCGCGACCACCGCGACCGTCGCGCCCGCGTCAACCAGTGAGGTCGCGAGGTTCGCCGCGTAGGAGGCGACGCCGCTCGTCCCGGCGTGCTTCGCGCCGCGCGGTGGATAAGGCGCGACGAGCGCGACGTCAGGCCGCGACATCGACAGCTCGCCGGCCTGCCGCGAGCAACGCCGAGGCAACCGCTGGTTCGCCGCGGGCGGGTGCCGGGACCGGCAGCATCCGATGCCGCAGCCACAGGCGTAACAAGGAGACGGCCATCCGCCGGCTGTCCGCGAGCAGGTCCAGCCGCGAGCCCTGCTGGTCGATCCAGACCGTGGGCACCTCCGCCACCTCGCACCCCAGGGCGCGGGCGACGACCAGCAGGTCGACGTCGAAGAGGAAGTCGCGGGCGGACAGATACGGCGTGACCTGGTCCAGGACGTCCCGCCGAAACACCTTGGCGCCGCACTGCGTATCGCAGTAAGGCAGTTTGAACATCAGCCGAACCAGCATCGCGAATCCAGCACTTGCCGCGCGGCGCCGCAACGGACGGGCCACGGGCAGCAGCGAAGCCGGATGCCACCGGCTGGCCACCGCCGCGCCGACGTCCTGGGCGACCGTCGCGAGCCTCAGCAGCTCACCCGGCGGGGTGGCGCGATCAGCGTCGACAAAGGCGACGAGTCCCGCGTCGGCCCGCCGGAGCGTCTCCGTTATCACGCCGCCCTTGCCAAGCTTCGGGTAGCGATACATCCGCAGCCTGTCATCGACGGCCTGATAGCTCCGGACGATTGCCGCGGTACCATCGGTGCAATGATCCAGCGCCACGAAAAAATGGAAGCCCGGCGCGTCGAACGCACGCAGATAGCTGTCGAGCGTGCGACCGATCCGATGCTCCTCGTTATGCGCGGGAATAATGATGTCGAGACGCATTGAGCTCCCTTACCAGGAGAACCGACGGAGGCCGGAAACAAACTCGCCGACAGGCCACCAGAGCTATGGCAAAAATTCGGCGGCCCTGACAGCGCATGGCAGCACGACCGGCCGCCGGCCGCGGTGCGGTCTGATCCGCCCGCCCCCTCCCCCGTGGATCCCAACATTGGACACACTCATCAGCAGAATTCTCAGCCAGGCTCTACCCAGCCAGTTTCCTGGTCGTGACTGCCAAGAAACGGCAGAGTTGCGGTTGCATGGCTGTTTGCTCCGGGCATGGTGTCCGTATCCGAAACTCCGGGTGGAAATCAAGCGAAACACTACGATGCGTTACAGTGAATGAATACACGTTCAGGGCGGGACCGCATTCCGGGCCGCGGCCCGCCTCGATCAGCCCGGTCGGTCCACGCCCACCGAGCGCCCACCGAGCGCCCGGCAACAGAGGCGTGGACCAAGGAGCGGGGCTGGGGTACGCGCCCCAGCCCCGCGACGCCGCGTCCCCTGTTGCCGGCCGCGCCGCAAACAACACCAGCCGAACGCCGCTGTCACACGGCCGCGGGCCGCCATCCCGGATGCTGGTCGTCCGTCTGGGGCGGCACCGCGGGCGGATGGCGGCGAAGCGCCCCCCGGCAACGCCGGCAGCGAATATCCCCACGCTGGGCGACGCGGCCGCAGCCAACCGCGCACGGCACCGACTCATACGGCCCGAGAGCAAGCTGGCCCGCATAGTCGCCGACCAGCAGCCGGCACTGGCAGCGCATCACGTCACAGCAGACGAGCAACTCGCCACGGCGATGCAGCCGCCACTCATGGCCGCATTCCCCACACGGCCTCACCGGTCGACTCACGTTCATTGTCCGCCCCCGATCCGAGCCGGCGGCGCGCTGGCCGCCGACAGCAGTTTGCTCAGCCAGAAACCCGCGCCTTCCACCGCTTCCAGCGCGTGGGGCTGTTCACCCAGCGGTCACCGGCGCCTGGGTGGTGGCCGCCGCGGAAGGAGCGGCCGATGGTGGTGCTGTCGTGGTCGCCGCGGGCGCCGCGGGCGCCGCGGGCGTGCTGGCAGGCGGTCCGCTGCCCGCTGGTGACGGAGAAGGGGATGGCGAAACGGTCGGCTGCCCGGTCGCGGCCGGTGCCGGCGAAGCCGCGGACGCCGGCTGGGTGACGGCAGGTGACGCGGCAGGCGACGGGGCGGCAGCCGGCACGGTGGACACCGTGGCCGCGGTGGGCCCAGGCTCGGGTGCGGCCGATGCGGGTCCGCTGGGGCTCGGTGCCACACGTGGCTGCGGGAGGTCACCTGGTGTCGGCGTCGGGTCGGCCGAGCCGCCTGGGGTGGGCATCAGGGCGGGGGTGGGGCCGGTGGGCATCGGCTCGGTGGACATCGGCTCGGTGGGCAAGCCAGCGGCGAGACCGGCCTGTCCTACCGCCGGTGCGACGGTTGGCGGCTCACCCGCGACAACACCGCCGCCGGGGTCCTTGCGCAGCGGTGGGATCACCAGCGGATCCACCGCCGCGCCGCCGGCGGGCGGCGGCGGCACCGTGAACGGGCCGACCGTGGTTATCCCCGTACCGCGGATGGCCCGCGAGAGCCGGACCGCGCCGATATAGCCGTCGAGCCACAGCGGTGTGATGCGGACCACGTCTCCGGTCTGCGGCGCATGGATCACCAGGCCGCCACCGACGTACATCGCGACATGATGGATCGTTGCCGGATCAGCGGTGTCGTAGGCGTAAAAAACAAGATCGCCGGGTAGCAGCTCAGCCAGCCGGACGGCCTGGCCGACCCGGGCCTGGTCCGCGGCGACCCGGGGGATAAGGATCCCCGCGGTCGCGAACGCCCGCTGGGTGAGCCCGGAACAGTCATACGAATCCGGGCCTTGCGCCCCCCACTCATACGGCCGGCCCAGCTGGCTGAGGGCAAACAGCAGCGCCGCGCGAGCCTGTGCTGACGGACCGAGGCCCGCGACGTCCTGGGCCCGCACGACCGTACGCCAGCGGGCCAGGCCGGGCACATTGAGCTGGTCGCCGCCGGCTCCCGGCGTCGCGTCCGCCTGCTGAACAAGATCGCTAAGATTCGCCCGCAGCGTGCTGTACGGCTGCCGGGCCCAACCGCCGGACAGCCCGGAGCCGCCGGCAACGTCGGCCGTCCCGCTCGCCGACACCAGGAGCGGCGGAGGCGAGACGGAGCGCGGCAGGGCCACTTCGGAGCCGCCCAGCCCGTACACCGCCATGCTGGCGGCCAACATGATGCGCACGAGGTGCCGAATCTCGTGCCCGCCCCCCTGTGCCCGCATGCTCCTCCGTTCATCCGGACCGCTTTCAGCTCCCGGCGGCAACAGGAATGCGGCCGCTGCCCCGGGCATGTCGCGGGGAGATACCGCACGGAAAACCGATCACCGCCACCGCACGCCACCCGCGCGGGCACCGCGGGAACACACCAGCCGCTCGTACCCGCCGATTTCTCCAGGCGGCTGCCGACAGCCATCCCCCCTGTAAACGATCCGCTATCCCCCGGTAGGCGATTCGCACGCCCTCACGCTTCCATACGTTATACGGCGGGAGCCCATCGCTCCCGCCAGTCAGCCGGCCACATTTTAGCGGCTCCGGCAATGGAGCTGTCCGGCTCGCGCCGCCCAGGCCGCGCCCTGCCACGTTGCCGTCGGTCCACGCCCAGCGCGGGACGCCTTCCGCCGCCGCCTCGCGATCCATCCACCCAGCCGCCGCGCCTGATCGAACACCCTATTGCCGGGCGCTCTTATTGATCAGAAAAACTCGCCAACGCCACCAACTAGCCACCCGCCGGCCATGGAGAATTTGCCGCGGCGAGATGACCAGGAAATGCGGTGAGGACAGAGTTGAGACCCGTGATCGGGTCGATCTCCGCCGGCCGCGGGGAAGGGGCCGGGGGCAGGGAAACCAACAGACCGGGGCGTGGCGGGGCCGCGCATGGAGATTTTTTTCGCGACACGTCGCAGGCGAGCACGCATTGACTGTGGCATTTCCATTCACCCGCGGGTAGCCCCGCGCCCGTTTCGGGCCGGCGGCGCCCCGGCCGCGGCCGGCAACCAGCCGAAGGCGGTGCGAGCATCTCCTTCGCGCCGCCGACGACACGACGATCAAAAGTGTCCGGCAACAGATGCGTGGAGCAAGGAACGGGGCTGGAGTGCGTGCATCGCGAGGCGGCGTGGGGAGCCGCCCTGCTGGTGCGCGCCCCCACCGCGCGACGCCGCGTCCCCTGTTGCCCGCCGCTCTCAGGGGGGAGCAATCGATGGCCAAGGATGGGGCCGGCCAGCGCCGGCCGCGGTACAGCGGGCCACCACGCGGCGCGTTCATCAGGACGGCACGCCGGAGCAGGCTCCGGGGCAGGCAGGCCGGCCGGGGGGCCGCATGACCGTCTCCGCCGGGAACGCCACGCTCGCCAGCGCCGCCGGCATCTCGCTGCCCCGTCGCCGGATCGCGACCGAGCAGATCATGGTTATCGCGGGCCAGCTCGGCGCGGGCGGCGGCAACCTGCTCTTCTCGATCGTCGCGCTGCGGCTGCTGAGCCCGAGTGACTATGCCGAGCTTGTCACATTCATCGCCCTCTATCTGCTGTTACACGTTCCGACAGCCAGCCTGGCGGTTGGCAGCGCCATCGCGCCAGGTGACGAGCGGCGGCTACGCCGCGCCGGGCTGGGGCTCGGCGCCGGGGCCGGGGCCGCCCTCGCG
>NZ_CAKJTR010000229.1:0-6623 GCF_917627355.1 Protofrankia sp. Cj3
AGAGTTGCCATGTTTGAACCCCGGTTGATCTCGGTCGACCGGGGTTGATCTTTTTCGATGGGAAGCGGGCCGTAGGGCCGCTGCCGGGGCATGCGGCCGGCGAGGCTCGGCGCCTGCCCGTGTGGGCGGGGGTCGTCGTCGTGCTGGTCGGTCTCCGCTGTGTTCTCGGGATCTTGGGTGTCCTCGATGAGGCTTCGTGTCTCATGGGCGAGACGGACGTCGAGATCCTCGGCGAGGAGCTGAGCGAGGGGGCTGCACGGATCGGCGCCCGCGAGGGTGTGTCCCAGGACGTAGAAGCGGTGGAAGGTGGCCTGGTTGAGCTGCTGTTTCACGCTGTCGGGTGCGGTGCGGTAGAGCGTGTGGCTATCCTCGCAGAGCAGCATGATTCGGTCGATGGCGTCTTCGATGGTCTTCCACTGGGCCTGGCAGGTGTCGAGGAGCCGGCGGGCGGCGTCGAGCGCGCGGCGTAGCCGCTCTTGTTCCTCCTTGAAAAGATCTTCGTCGACTGTGTCGTTGAGGTGAAGGCGTAGGAGCTTGCGGCGTTCCTCGTCCAGGCTGGTGATTTTCTTCTTCTGGCGGGTGGCTTCGGCGTGGCCGTGGGTGGCGATCGTGCGGGCGGCGGTGATGACGAGGCTGCGGATGTGGGCGCGCTGGGTGTCGGTGAGGCTGATCCGGGTCCACCATTGTTCGACTTCCCGTTCGACGAGTTCGACGCGGATGTAGGGTTGGGTGCAGGAACGGGTGTCGCGTTGGCGGCCGAGACAGTAGAAGTATGGGTAGATTCCGCCCCATCGGCCGGTCGCGTTGATGATTCCCATCCGGGAGCCGCACTCTCCGCAGAACAGTGATCCTTTCAAGTGATGGAAGTGTCGCTGTGGTTTGTCTCCGGTTTTATTCCGTGCCCGAAGAACGGCTTGAACCTGGTCGAACGTCTCGCGGCTGATGAAGACAGGGTGGCGTCCGTTCTCGTAGAGAACGCCGTCGAACCGGACGCACCCGATGTAGTAGGGGTTGGTGAGTATCTTGTGGACGTGGGATTTGTTCAGGGGCCGTTCCGGGTATTTCGTGGTGGCGCGGTTGGTCAGGCCTCGGGCCTGGAGGGCTGTGGTCATGCTGGCGAGGGTGTAGCGGCCGGTGGCGAATTCCTCCCAGGCCCATCGGACGTGTTCCCACCGGTCGGGGTCAAGGCTGATTGATCGGATTTCTCGGCCGTCGAAGCGTTCACGGATGTTGAGATACCCGATGGGTGCCAGGCCGGGTGTTCCGCCTTTGCGGGCTTTCTCGGACATCTTGAAACTGATGTCCTTCCCGCTGGCAGCGGACTGGAACTCGTTGACCGACGACAGGATGCCGTGGACAAGCATGCCGACCGGTGACTCGTCGATGTTCTCCGTCGCGGAGACGAGTTGGACACCGAGACGTCGTAGCGCCATGGAGAAGATCGCGTCTTCGTAGCGGTTACGAGCAAAACGGGACAGCTGGTACACGATGACCATGTCGACGTCACGCTCGCGTTCGATCCGGTCGAGCATCTGACGGAACGCTTCGCGCTTCTCCAGGTCCTTGTAGGCGGACCTGCCGGGTTCGATGTACTCGCCGACTACGTCGGTGTTGAGCTGCTGGGCCTTTTCACGGGTCTTGCGTCGCTGCGCGGGTAGCGAGATGCCTTCGGGGTCGTAGTCGGTGTTGACCTGATCTTTCCCTGACACGCGCAGATAGAGGATTGACCGCAGCCGTCGCGTGCCGTCGCCGACAACAGGGACTGGCTTGGCGGTCGTCATACTGGTAGGAAGGTCCAGCGGTATGTCACGTTGCGGACGGGTCACGGCTGCGGCTCCTGTTCATCGTGATGCGGATATGTCGACTCGGGCTGCTCCGTGGGAGTTTTCGGCGCGGGGTCGCGTTCGCGTACCGGGTATCTGCGACAGATATCCTTGAACAGCGCCCGGAGTTCGTTGGTTGCCTGGTCGGGCATCGCGTACTTTGCGGCAAGGTAGGCGGCGAATGTTGGAAGTGTTTCCGGAGGGATGTAGCCGGCGAGCGCGAACAGGTCTGTGTGGTCGATGCCCAGGACGTGCGCGATGCGTTGGAGGGTGCCGGGTGCCGGATGGTGGTAGTCGCCGTACTCGACGCGGGAGAGATAGGAGTGGCTCACTCCCGTACGTGCGGCCAGTTGTCGCAGGGACAGCCCCGCTTCCTGTCGTTTCCTGCGCAGATATGCACCGAGTGTCACCGCGTCGGACAGGCGTTCGTCCGGATCGTCGATCGGGGTCATGGGTGTCTTTCCTTCCTCGTCCCACGACACGATAAAAGATCACGGTTCGTTTTGTAAACAGTCCTGTCCTGGTATCACTGTTGGCCGCTGCTACTGGGCTCGGTGCGGCGGTTCTTGGTCGGGCGGAGCCGGTTGCGGCGTGTGGGTCGGATGTTCCGCGCGTCAGTGGACGATGCTGTGTTGTCGATCGTCATGTCTGTAGCCCACAGCAGCAGTGCGCCCGCGAACACGCGAAGATCAATTTCTTTGCGCGGATGGGCAACAACGATGACGCGAGGGCGTGCCAAGCCGAAAACCTCCGGACTGGAGAGGCAGGAAGCAAAGGGAGCGGCACAGGTGGTCGCGTGTATCGGCAGGGGCGTCCGCACGGTTGTCTGACGCTTGGCCGGTTGCTTTGCACGGGCGTGGCCCCGGGGTGTCGGGCTGTAGCGTGTAGCGGCCGGGTGGGGTGCCGGTGTGGCTCCGGGCCGGGTTTCGAGGGTGGCCGACAGAGTGCCGCTACCTGCTACAGCCGACTGTTTGCGCTGGTCGGAAGGGGCGCGAGGGTAGCGGGGGTTGTAGCGTTGGCGCTACAGCGACCCGGTGCGTGCTACCCGTCGCTGGCCGGGTCCGCGCGCCGGACGGCGGCCGTGATGTCGGTGGCGCGGGCGCCGCGGCGGACCAGACCGCCGGCACGGACGTTCGCCGAGGGCACCCCGAGATCACGTAGCTGTGCACTGATCGCATCGGCGGTGATGTCGGTGTAATGCTCCGGGAAGCGGGTGGCCAGCCGGGCGGCGAGGTCGGCCCAGTGCAGCCCGGATTCACCGGGCGCAAGCAGCGTGGCGACGTCGGCGAGCACGTTACGGGGCGTGCGGACGGTGGTCTGTCCGGCAGCGTGGCCCGACAGGGTGCCGAGTCGTTCGCGAAGTGCCCGGCCGGCGGTGAGGATCTTTTCAGCGTCCTGGGCGTCGGCGAGGAAGGTCCGGACGGTCGGGTTGGCCTCGCTCGCCCCGCGCAGGATGCCGACGCCTTTGTACTGCGGGAGCAGGGTGGAGGAGTCGAGCCCTTCGGAGTAGGCACCGGCGCCCAGGACAAGGTCACTGACCTGCCAGGAGCCGGTCCGTAGCGCGAAGCGGACGAGGTGGTTGTCCCGGAAGTCCGTGAATTTCCGGGCGACGTCGCCCCCGCTGCCGATCCCGGAGGGACGTTGGGTGGCGTCGCCGAGCAGGACACCGGCGGCGGGGGCGACCCGGACAAGGTAGACGAGCAGGTCGGCTATCTCCTGGTCGGCGGCTGGGTTGCCGGTGTTGAAGTACTCCTGGAACTCGTCGAGCAGCAGGAGGTGAACGGGCATGCCGTAGTCGAGGTTACGGGCGATCGCCCGGGTGAGTTTGCCCTCCGGGCAGACGTCGGACGGCAGGTCGGACAGACGCACGTAGCGTTGCCGGACATCTTCTTTGATCGCCCGTAGCGTGTCGATGAGTGTTTCGACGGGGTCGCCGTCACGGGTCGGGGCGAGTCCGAAGGAACACCGGTCTGCGAGCAACGCGAAGCGCCGCCAGTCGGGTTTCCCACCCCCGTCGAACACGCTGATCGTCACGTACGGGTCGAGCGCCGCGTATAGCGCCAACGCGCGCAGGGCGAAGGTTTTACCCTGCCGGGGCTGCGCACCGACGAGGATCGAGGTGAACATCAGGTCGATGGTGACCGCGCTGCCGCGTTCGTCGACGCCGAACGGCGCCGGTGTCCAGATGTCGGTGGGTGTGCGGGCCAGTAGCGGTGTGAGTCCTGCCGGGACGGCGAGGGGGTCGCGGTCGGCGACCCACAGCCCGTGTCGGCGGTGTGAGGTCGGGTCGCGGGTCAGGAACACCTGCGCGGTCGCGACGTCCAGTCCGGAGGCGATCGCGTCTCGGGCGCGGACCGCGTCGCCGAAGCCCTTCCCGTAGGGGAGATCGATCAGGACGCGGGAGCCTTCGCCGTCGCGTGCCATCGGGGAGCCGAACTCGATCTGTTGGCCGGGTTTGTCCGGCGCGCCGAGCCGCGCGGCGTAGTAGGCGCGTAGCACCACATCGGCTGTCAACCGCCGGTAGCGGGGGGTCACCACCGCGGAGGGCAGGAGCGGACGACCAGCGGGCCGTCCGAAGCGGGCCAGGACGACAAGTGCCGTCCCGCCGAGAAGCAGCGTGACCAGCCACGGCAGGACATCGACGACAGCAGGTAGCCAGAGCAAGCCCCATCCGAAGGCGAAGAACTCAACGGCGAGCGTCAGGCCGCGTCGTAGGCGGGTGGCTCGGACCTCACGGTGCAGCTTCAGCCAGGAAGCCGGGTCAGCGGCCTCGGCGGTCGTGTGCAGCAGGACGGCGGCCTCGGTGCACCACCACCAGCGGCGTTGCCTGTCGAGCAGACGAGCGGCGCCGACCGCTGCCGTCCAGGTGGTCAGCAGCGTGTACCAGGGCAGCCGGACGGCGTGGAAAGCGGCCACATGGGTGAGATGCCCGACCGTGTGCCGCACGGTCGGCGCCAGGGAGCCACGGCGCAGACCGGACGGGATGATCGGCTGGCGTTCGCCGTCGGACCACCGTCGATCGGTCGCCGTGGTGTCGGCGATGTCGACCGGTACCGGCCGGGCGGTCGGGTCGGGTACAGCGTCCAGGGGTATGTCGTAACTCGACGTGAAACGGACGGATCCTGTCGGCTCCGGAGACGCCGCGGGCCGGTAGGGCTCCACAAGCTGCGGGCCGCCATCGCTGGTCGCGTCGGTGTCGGGCGGGCCGGTCGTGGCTCCGTCGTGCGGCGGGGTCGGGGATGTGGCGTGGTAGCTGGTCAGGTCGGGCAGCCACCTGTCGGGTCGATCGACCGGGACGGGCAGCCGGTCGGTCGGCGAACCGGGATCGGCCGGCACCAGTGGCGCGCGGGGGTCGTCAGTCGTCATCGTGGCTCTCCATTGACCATCTGTTGGCTCCGGCGAACAGGTCGAGCACGAGGGAGGTGTCCATCCACGCTCCTGTGATGGCAAGCGCATCTGGTGGATAGGGTGTGCCGGGCGCACGAAAGGAACCGCGCGGAAAGAACGAGGAATGACGGTTTTTTCATCGGGCGCCCGGCACTCGTGGATGGTTCAGGTCACGATGCGATATCGGGAATCAGCCGGGAAAAATGACCGACGGCGAACGACAGGGCATCGGTGATTTCTTGTCGCATGATGGTGGCCGTGCCGGACGCGGCGAGGTAGTAACCGACCACGACACACAGGATTCCGGCGAGCAGTGAAAGACGGCGTGAACGCGCCGCAAGGGCCAGTGGAAGAACAAGGGCAGCGAGTCCCAGAAGAGCAGTCACGGGACAGCCCGCCTTTCGGAAGAGAAAAAGGGAGTCGTGCCGGGAAGGTGAAACAGGCCGCGGGGTGTCAGCCGTGGGTACGCGGGTTGTCCGGGTCCAAGCCGGGCATGCGGGCGGCATCGGTCGGCTCCAGGTCGATGTCAGGAGCGGCGTTGTCCGTGCCGGGCGCGCCGTCGCTGGTCCCGGCGTCGGCGTCGCGGGCGGTGGTGTAAGCGTTCCAGGCTCGGTTGCTGGCCCGGTAGGCGCGGGTGGAGTCGTTCGCGGCGATGGCGAACAGGCGCCACCAGGCCGCCCGTTCGGTCGGGTCGTCGCACTGCTCCGCGTGGGTGCTGACATGCTCGAGCAACCGTGAGGCGATGTCGACGCGGACGCTGGCACGCCTGGTCCGGGCGCGCAGGTCAGCGATGGTGAGCTCCGGCCGGTTCAGGCTGTCTCCCTCCGGAGGCTCCCCGGTCAGCGCGCCTGCTACCGCGGCATCACGGGCGTACTCAGCGACCGCGAACGCCTGTGGTGTCAGCGTGGACAGACGCTCGCTGACCATGCCCAACGCGGCCGACACGACCGGATGATCGGTCTCTAGCCGTATCTCGTGAACGAGCGTGGACAGGCGGAACAGATCGTCCAGGTGCGTCGATGCGCGTTCGGCCCGGTTGCGCAGGTCGTCGGCCGTGACGAAAGAAGCGTTCAGGCCGTCATCGGCTTGAGTCATACGAACATCATCTCTTTCTTAAGATTCCTCGGGTTTCTGTCGTCGCGGTCGGCGCTTTCCGAGAAGGTTCAGCGAAGCTGGTTGACCGCCCAGAAAACGGTGACGACGAGGATGCCGACGAGCAGGAACGGCAGGATGGTCGGGAGGAGTTCAACAAGCACCCATTGGAGGCCGGTGAAGAAAAGAATGAGGGCTGCGGTGCCGGCAATCCAACGGGTGATGGTCCCCAGTGGCGACCGATAGTAGTAGCGCGGCATGGGAGAATCTCCAGGTCGTGAGCAGGCGTCGGCCGGGTCCAGACGGCGCGTCCGGTTTTCT
>NZ_CAKJTR010000230.1:0-6014 GCF_917627355.1 Protofrankia sp. Cj3
GCGTGCCGCTGGCCGCCGCGCTGCACCTGTCGGTGGGGCTGCTGCTCGTCCTGGCCGCCGCGGGTCCCGGCGCGGGGCTGCTGGCGCTCGCTCGGGGGAGACTGTACGGCGCCGGGCGCACCGGCGGGGTCACCGCGAGCCTGCTCGCCGAGCCGCTGGGACGGCTGGCCTTCGGCACGGTGCTGACCGCGCTGCTTGGCCCGGTCGGGGGCGCGGCGGGCGTGGTCGCCGCCGGCTACTGCGCGCTCGGGATAGCGCGATGGCGCGGTGCCCGGGTGCAGCCGCCGGAGCCGGCAGCGGCCACCGGCGCGAACCGTCAGCCAGCGGCGATGATCGTTTTTCTGCTGCTCGCCGTCCTGGCGAACCAGGATCTCCTGTGGGCGAATGCGCTCCTCGGCCGGGACCAGGCCGCGCTGTTCGCGGTCCTGTCGACGCTCGGCGGGGTGGCCGCGTTCGCGACCGCGACCATCCCGATGGTGCTGCTGCCGCGGGCCGCGCAACGGGATGCCGGGGCGGTGCTGGTCGCGCTGTCCGGGGCGGCCGCGGTCGGTATCGGCGCGCTGCTGGTGGTCGCGGTGACGCCGACCGGGTTCTGGGTGTCGACGCTCGGCCCCGCCTACGCCGGCACCGGCCGGCTCGGCCTCGCCTACCTCGCGGCGATGGCAATGTTCGGCCTGGCCCGGGTGCTGGCCGCGGAGAACTGCGTCACGGCCGGCGGCCGAGCGACCGGCATCGCCGTCGGCATCACCGCGGCCGGCCAGGCGATCGGCATCACGATCTTCCATCACGACGCGCGCTCGATCGCGCTTGTCACGTTGGCCGCCATGACCGCGCTGACGATGTCGGTGGGCACCGTGACCATGCTGCGCGCCCGGCCCGCTCCGCTGGCAAGCATGTGGCTGCTGCGGCCACGGCCGGTGACAGCCACCCACATCCGGTGGGCGGTGGCCGGCCTCACGGTCCTCGGGATCGTCGTCCGGTTGCTGTCACCGCACAGCATCTGGGTCGACGAGGCGATCAGCATCCGCCAGGCCAGGCTCTTTCCGTTCCAGGAGTCGATCCGCGCGCTCCGGGACACCGACGTACACCCGCCGCTGTTCGCCACGGTGCTGTGGTTACAGGTGCACCTGTTCGGGACAAGCCAGTTCGCTGTCCGGCTGCCCTCGATCGTGACCGGGAGCCTGCTGGTGCCGATGCTTTACCTGGCCGGCCGTGATCTCTACAACCGGCGTGCCGGGCTGGCCGCGGCGGCCCTCGGTGTCTTCGCCCCGTTCGCGGTCTGGTATTCGCAGGAGACGCGGATGTACCCGCTGTTCCTGCTGTTCGGAGTCACGGCCACCTGGGCACAGGCACGGGTGCTGAAGGCCGGCGGCCGTGGGGCGTGGGTGGTGTACACCCTGGCGAGCGCGGCCCTGCTGTGGACCCATTACTTCGCGACGCTGCAGGTAATCACGCAGCAGATCGTGTTCGCCGTGATTGTCTGGCGCCGACACGGAACACGCCGGACCAGCCGGGACGGGCCCGGCATCCTCGTGCCGTGGCTGGCGAGCCTGGCCGCGCTGACGTTACTTGCCGCGCCGTTGGTGCCGTTCGCCAGCGCTCAGCTCCACGCCTACGGCACCCGTGGTGGGGTGGGTTTCGCGGCTCAGGCCGGTGACACGGTGGCGACGGGTGGCCATCCGCTGCTTTCGATCTACTCGATCGGCGCGAACGGGGTATGGGCTGTCTGGGGCTACCATTCGGACGCGATCGTGGCCACCCTCGTCGCGGTGTGGCCAGTGGGAATGCTGGTCGCGTTCCTGCTGCTCGGCCGCGGCTGGTCCCGCAGCTCACTGTTGCTCGCCGCGACCGTGCTCGTCCCCGTGCTGTGCCTGTTCGCCCTCGGCACGCGGAAGGAGAACCTGTTCGAGGTCCGCTACTTCGTCGGGATCCTGCCTGGCCTGATGCTCCTCGCCGGCCGGGCGCTCACGAGCTGGTTGCGGACCACGCCGGGAATGCTGCTCGGCGTCGGGCTCGCCACGCTGACGCTCGTGGTCGCGCTGGTGGACCAGCAACTCAATCCGAGCGACCCTCGCCTGTACGACTTCGACGGTGCGTTGAAGCACGTCACCGCGCATGCGCAACCGGGCGACATCATCGTCTACACCCCGATCTACCTGGTCGACGTCGTCGATTACTACGCGCCCGGGCTCCCCTCCTACGGTCCTGGCCCCGGCGTTCTGGCGCGCGCCAGGTCCGCCCGCCACGTGTTCGTGGTCGGAAGCTTCCTGTCCGATCCCAATGTGGCGGTGGACACCGGCGCGCTGCTGGCGCGGCTGGAACTGAGCCGACGGGTCGTCAACACCTTCCACGCCCCGCAGGTAATCGTCTGGGAGCTGCAGTGACCATCACGCCGGAACACGAAACAATCACGCACAGCCAGCAACTGCCTTCCGTCGCCCCCGCGGCGCGTCCACCGGTCGCCGACAACGCCAGGAACGGCGCCGACAACGCCAGGAACGACGCCAGAAGCGAGACCAGGACCGCCATCTCCACGGACCCGCGGCTCGCGCCGCCGGCATGGCAACCGATGGGGCCGGGCCGGGCGCTGCGGCGCCGGATGCTGCTTGTGCTGCCGCTGAACGTGCTCGCTTTCTTCTGGTATTTCGGCTGGCTGCTCGCGCCCGGTCGGGTCGGCAACGTGCTGCTCTACGCCCTGTTGCTGCTTGCCGAGGTCTTCAACGCGGTGCAGGCGCTCGGTTTCTGGTGGACGTGCTCCCGGGAGCGCGTGCGCCGGCGCCGCCCGCGAGTAAGAGCGCCCGGCAATAGGGGCGTGGATCAAGGAGCGGGACTGGGGCGCGTACATCGCAAGGCGGAGGAGGGAGTCACCCTGGTCCTTGGGGTGTCGACCGACGACAACACAGCGAGGTGCGTGCCCCAGCCCCGCGACGCCGCGTCCCTATTGCCGGTCGCTCTAAGCGGGCAGCTGGCCGTGGACGTCCTGGTGCCGGTCTACAACGAGCCGGTCGACGTGGTGGAACCGACGCTGGCCGCGGCGGTCCGGATGCGGGGGGCGCAGGTGCATGTGTGCCTGCTGGACGATGGGGACAACCCGCGGATGGCCGCGTTGGCCAGCCGGTACGGCGTCACCTACATCACCCGGCCGGACCACCGCGGCGCGAAGGCCGGCAACCTCAACCACGCGCTCGGCCGGACCTCCGCGCCGATCGTGGTGATCTTTGACTGTGACCACGTGCCGCACCCGGAGTTCCTGGAAGCGACGCTCGGCTACCTCGACGACCCGGGTGTGGGCTTTGTACAGACACCGCAGTACTACGCGAACGCCTCGACCAACGAGGTCGCCGGGACGTCATGGGCACAGCAGGCGCTTTTCTTCGGTGGGATCGCGCGGGGCAAGGACGGCCTGGGCGCGATGTTCTGCTGCGGAACGAACATCGCCTTCCGCCGTACGGCCCTGGCGGAGGTGGGCGGCTTCCCCGAGGACTCCCTGACCGAGGACTTCGAGCTGTCGATCCGCATGCACACCCGCGGGTGGCGGTCGGTCTACGTGCCCGAGGTACTGGCCAGTGGCCTCGGGCCGGCGGACATGGCCTCCTACACCAGCCAGCAGCTGCGGTGGTCGCGAGGCTGCATCTCGGCGATCCCGGCGGTGCTGGCCGCCCGGCTGCCCCGCCGGCTGAAGGCACAGTACCTGCTGTCCGCGGGGTACTTTCTGTCCGGCTGGACCGTACTCATCTATATGATCATGCCGATGATGCGGATCATGTTCGGCATCCAACCGATCACCGCCGCGAGCGCCGACCAGTTCCTGCTGCACTTCGCGCCCTACTTCACCGTGGCGCTGGGCACGGTTGCGCTGGCCGGGAACGGCAGCTACACCTTCGCCGCCTTCACCCTGCAAAGCGCCAGCTTCTGGATCGGCGTGGTGTCCACGGTACGGGCGCTACTACGCCGGCCTGGACGTTTCGTCGTCACGCCGAAGCAGGGCGGCGGGCACTGGCAGCCGACCGTGGTGGTGGTTCCCGTCGCCGTGGCCATGCTGCTGATCGCCGCATCGATCTACGGGCTGGCCCGGGACCAGGGGCCGGGCATGGCGAACAGCGTCGCGTTCGCCGGTGTGCACGCCGCGCTGCTGCTGCGCGGGTCCATACCCGCGCTGGGATGGCGAGGCCGGACCGCCCGCACCGCCGTCGCGCGCGACGCTCCGCCGATCGCGGCCTGACCCCGGCCCTGTGACACGATCCCGGGCGTCGCACGTGCGAGTAGAGCCGGTGTTGTCGATGCACGGTCGTGGGCGTGGACGATCGCGCTCCCGCTCCCCCGAACCAGCCGCTCAGTGGTCGCCGATCTACTGGCTGGTGCGGACGAGTCACGACCGGTGGCGCCTGATCGCGGAGTTCCTGGAGGAGTACCGCTGGGAGCCGTTCGAGCTCCGTTCGAGCCTCCGGCATCATGGCTACTCGCGGGCTGGTTACCCTGTTCGGCCTGCCCATAGCGCACAGATGGGCAGTGCCCAGATCCGGTCGTCAAGATCGAAGGGAATCGGGCCGGTGTGGAACACGACTCCCGCGCGGAAGTCCGGGCCGAGCTGATCGCGCAGCCACATGAGGTGGCGGGCGTCCCGAGCGGTCGGCGCCGAGGAAGCCTTGATCTCGATCCCGATCACTTCGCCTCCTCCGAGGTCTATGACGACGTCGATCTCCTGGCCGTCCCGGGAGCGGATGTGGTGCAACCGGGCGTGCGGGTGGAGAAGGGTCACTTCCGGTCGTAGCTGGGCGACGACGAAGGTGTCAATCAACCTGCCGAGCAGGTCTCCGTCCCGCAGGACGCTCCGCTCGTCCACCCGGGCGGCGGCGAGCGCGAGCGCGGGATCGGTCAGGTACCGCTTCGCCCGTTTGGTCAGCCTGTTCAGCCGGTTCGTCGCCCAGGCAGGAACGAGTTCGGTCAGGTAGAGGGCAGCCAAGATCCGGTCGTACGCGCCAGCGGTCCTCTGGTTGATTCCGGCAGCCTGGTAGACCGTGCTCTCAGCGGGAAGGCCCGCCGTTGAAAGCCCGAGAACCTCGAGATAGCGACGTAGTCGTACGGGGTCCCGTTGCTCCCCCGCGGCCAGCACGTCTCGATTGACGACGTGATCGATGTAGGAGTCCAGCCAGACGAGTCGCCCTGATGCGCTCAGGTTCAAGGCCGCCTCGGGGAAGCCGCTCCTCAACGCCTAGTCGACGTAGTCATCCAGGCTCGGAGGCGGGCCAGAAATGCCCAGTTGCGAGATGTCCGAGTTGAGAAGCAGATCCAGCAGACCCGGTTGATCGACGGAGCGAGCGATCTCCCGCTGGGTAAGGCCGTGCAGCACCAACCGGACGACTCGACCCGTCCCGGGCCACTGGCGGGTCGTGAAGTCGGCTTCGACGCTGCCGGTAAGGAGAAACCGGCCGGGACGGGGATCGTCGTCGACCGCGCGCTTGACCGCGCCCAGGATCTCCGGCACCTCCTGCCACTCGTCGAGGAGGACTGGTTCCCGCGCCCGGCGCAGTGCCGCGTCCGGGTTCGCGGCAACCGCCGTGGCGACCGCGGGGTCATCCAACCGCAGGATGTCGTTGGCGATCCGCCGGGCGGAGGTCGTCTTCCCCGCGGCACGCGGGCCGGTGACCATGACAGCGGGCAGCCCCGCGAACAGACTCGCCAAGCGCCCGTCGGCGATCCGCGGAACATACCTTGACGTGGCCATACAGCCACGGTACACAATCTGCGAGCCCAGCAGTACAAAATTTGCGAGTCTGCTAGTACAACTATTGCTGGGTCATCACTACAAGGTTTGCTGAGGGACTCGAACCCCTCACACCGCCAGCCCCCATCAGCGGGCCAGGACTAGTGCCTGATATGGGGGTATCAGATGGTTCGCGTAAGAACGGGTTGGTTTGGATGGACCAGGTCGGGATGAACCTGGTTCGGTCGGAAAGGACCCTCGCTGAACGGCACAAAGGCTGGTTCGGCGGTTGACGTAGCCACAGCGGCGT
>NZ_CAKJTR010000230.1:6419-7023 GCF_917627355.1 Protofrankia sp. Cj3
TGAAGACCGTGCACACGACCGCCGGCCCCGTGACAATCGCGGTCCCGTGGGATCGCAATGGCGAGTTCGCGCCGCGGATCGTCCCGAAAGGCGCGCGTCGGCTCGGACAGATCGACGAGATGATCTTGTCGTTGTATGCGCGGGGCATGTCGACCCGGGATATTGAGGCGCACCGCCGGGTAGCCCGGGGGTGAAATTCCCCCGGGCTACCCGGCGGCGAGGTGTACGGGATTGCCGCGTCCCGGGAACTCATCTCCACGATCACAGATGTGGTGGCGGACGAGATCACGGCCTGGCAGAGCCGGCCTGTCGACGACGTCTATCCGATCATGTATGTGGATGCGATCCGGATCCGGGTCAAGGACCGTGGGGTCGTCACCATGAAGGCGGCGCACCTAGTCGTGGGCGTCGACTCTACCTGGGAATCCGGAATATCTCGACCAAGCGCGGAGGTGAGAACGGGACCGGCACCCAGGGTTGGAAGCAGGCGCTGAACGCGATGGTGATCCTGTTCCCGGACAGGCTCCCACTTCACTAATTGACGAGCAAATCACACCGTAAGGACAATTCCCGCCCATCCTTACACGAAAAACTGGACAGGCCC
>NZ_CAKJTR010000231.1:0-756 GCF_917627355.1 Protofrankia sp. Cj3
GGTTAGACGCGGCGCGCCAGCGCGGTGGCACGGTGACCGCGGCTGACCTGTACCGGGAGCTGATCGACCAGTGGCTGGGCTACGAGCAGAAACGCTCACCGGAGCTCACGGTCGACGAACGGAAGGCCGCTGTCACCGAACTGGCCGTGGCGATGTGGCGGAACGGCGAGGCGTTCATCGAGGTGACCAGGCTGACCGAGATCGCCGCCGAGGTACTCCGGTCGATGCGAGATCCGCGTGGCCTGACCCCGGCCGAGGCTGCGCATCTCCTCGGTTCGGGGACGGCCCTGCGCCGGGACAGCGACGGCCGGTTCTCCTTCATTCACTGGTCGGTGATGGAGTACCTGGTCGCCGCCGACATCGCCCGCCAGCTCACAGAACAGAGTGCGGTGGCCGGCGAAGCCGGTAACCTGCTCGCGGCCCGGGAGATGTCGGAGCTGATGGCGGATTTCTTCGCCGATCTGGCCGGCCGGGACACGGCAGCTCGGTGGGCGCAGGACAGCGTCGACACCGCGGACGCACCCGCGGTCGCGAAGGCGAACGCGGTGGTGGTGGCGCGCCGGCTGAGCATCATGCTGCGGACGGGAGCGCAGCTGGCCGGCACCGATCTCGCCGGGCAGGACCTCTCCGGCCGAGACCTGCGCGGTGCCGATCTGCGGGAGGCGAATCTGACTGACGCTCGGCTCGACCGTGCCGATCTGCGGGATGCCGATCTGCGGGATGCGGTGCTCACCGGAGCCTTTCTGGACGCGGCTG
>NZ_CAKJTR010000231.1:1168-1633 GCF_917627355.1 Protofrankia sp. Cj3
TGCTGTCCGGGGCGGACCTGTCCGGCGCGAGGGTTCGCGAGGTCAGCGCGGACCGGATGGTCGCCCGTGGGGCCAGCCTCGATGGCATCCAGGTTATAGGTGGGACGCTTGCTGGGGCGGACCTGACCGGTGCGGATCTGCGTGGTGCCCGCCTGGTCGACACGGATCTGACCGGCGCGGTACTGACGGGGAGCCGGTGGTCGCGGGCGGCGATTCTCGGTGGGCGCCTCGGTTCGGCCCGGGACGCGCCCGAGCTGGCCGTGGCGGCGGTGGCCGGGCGGGATCCCGCGCAGGTGATGGCGCGGTCGGCCTCCTCATCGCAGTACGCGGTCGCCTTCTCCCCCGACACCACCATGATCGCCTCCGGGGGTGACGATGGCATGGTCCGGTTGTGGGACACCACGACCGGCCGGGAACTACGCACCCTGACCGGCCACACCGGCCGGGTGTGGTCGGTGGAGTTCT
>NZ_CAKJTR010000231.1:2034-2551 GCF_917627355.1 Protofrankia sp. Cj3
GACGGCACGGTCCGGTTGTGGGAGGTTGCGACCGGGCGGGAACTGCGTACCCTGACCGGCCACACCGACTGGGTGTGGTCGGTGGGGTTCTCCCCGGACGGCTCCATGATCGCATCCGGGGGTGACGACCGCATGGTCCGGTTGTGGGACGTCGCGACCGGGCGGGAACTGCGCACCCTGACCGGCCACACCCGCGGGGTGTGGTCGGTGGGGTTCTCCCCGGACGGCTCCATGATCGCATCCGGGGGTGACGACCGCATGGTCCGGTTGTGGGACGTCGCGACCGGGCGGGAACTGCGCACCCTGATCGGCCACACCGACCGGGTGTGGTCGGTGGGATTCTCCCCGGACAGCTCCATGATCGCATCCGGGGGTGACGACGGCACGGTCCGGCTGTGGGATACCGCGACCGGCCAACAGATCGCGACCGTCATCGGCATTCGGGACGGGTGGGCGGTTCTGCTGGCGGACGGCTCATACAAGCTGGTCGGTGAGCCGGCCGGCTCCTTCTGGTGGG
>NZ_CAKJTR010000231.1:3118-5762 GCF_917627355.1 Protofrankia sp. Cj3
CCGGTCAGGTACCGATGACCAGGCCGTGGGCGCGTGCCTGGGTGAGCCACCGCGGGTACTCGTACATCAGCAGATCGAAGAGCTGGTCATCACCGATCGACGTCGGGTCGGCAACAGAGAAGAAGTTCGCGTTGTCCAGGAATCGCCCGGTCATCTCGTCCAGCTCCTCCAGGAAGCTGAAGTTGCTCTCAAGCAGGCGGTCGACAAGGCCACCGAGACCGCTACGCCGCGGCGATGCCGCAGCACCGGCACCGACATTGCGGCTGCTCCGCCCTATCGCCATGAACTGCCAGAAGATCGGCTCGTAGGACGCCCAGGTGATCTGGTCGCGAGCGGCCCGCTTGTCGGTGGCCTGGCCGTCGGTCACGAACATCACGTAGACGGGCAGGTGGTCCGGGCGAGGCTGGGAACGTTGCCGCCCGCGGGAGTCGGGAAAGTAGTGCTGCCGGACCATCCCCATGGCCTTCGCGTAGTTGGTGGCGCCCTCAAGCTTGCGGTGACGCCTGAGCCCGGCCACCCAGTCCTGGTAGTTACGCAGATCGAGCGGGCCCTCGTCGTGGCCACGCCCACCGAAGGTGAACACATCACAGGAACCGTCATCATCGAACTGGACGGCGAGCGCCAGGATGCGCTCGCACAGCCGCTGCACCTTGCCCTGGCTGTACAGCGCGCTCATCGACAGGGAGATGTCCAGACAGAGCGCGACCCGGGCACGGTGCTCGGACATGCCCTTCTTCCGCAGGGAAACCCCGGCACGCTTGACCAGGTCGACCATTGCCGGCGCGGCCACGGCGAGCTGCTTTTCCAGCCGGGCGGCCTTCGCCATGGACACCGGATCGCGGGTGCCGGCGGCTGCCGGCCGCCCCGGGGCCGGCCCCGGCAGCGGTCCTGGTCCCGCCGGGGCCGGTGGCCTGTCCGCTACGGAGGGCGGCGCGTCGACGGTGATGCCGTAGCTCGTGGCAAGCCCGGCCAGGCCCGAGGTCCAGCCCTGGCCCACCCCCCGGAACTTCCAACGCCCGGACCGCCGGTACAGCTCGCCCAGGACGAACGCCGTCTCAGCACCCGCGTCCGTGACCTCGAACCGGACGATCTCCGGGCCGGGCGTGAGGAGATCGCCTGCGCCCGGCGCGTCGTGGACTCGGACATGCAGGCCGCGCACGGCGCCGACCGGCTGGCCGTCGGTCGACACCGCGACGACAACGGTTGAGATCTCCGCAGGCAGCCGGGCCAGGTCGACGGTGACCGCCTCCTGCCGCGCGGAACGCTCCTCGATGGCCACGCACCCGTCGATGGAACGCGGCTGGTTGTAGAAGACGAAATCGGCGTCGCCGCGGACGCGACCGGATGCCGTGAGCAGCAGTACGCTGCCGTCCAGTTCCGGTCCGGCGGCGGAGTCGACCACGACGCGCACCCGCCCTGTCCCCGGCGGCAGCGGCACGTTCCCGCCCTTGGGCAGAACGACAGTCATACCGGTTGAGTGTAGATACGGTTTTTCCGGCCCAGGGGTACCGAGTGGTCGCCGCCGGAAATCCGCCAGGGCCTGCCGGCGCCAGCCGGCGCCTCGCATCATCGCTCCCCGCATATCGCTTCGCGATGCACGGGTACCCCGGCTCGTCAGCCCCGGTAGAACACCGCTACCGGGGACTGGGCCGCCTCGCGACGCATCCGCCTGCCATCCGACACAGGGTGGCCACGGCCACGGCCGCCCATCGACCGATTCGCGTGGCATGGTGGCCATGGGTGTCCTGTCCCCCGCGAAAGGGTGACCAGAACGTCGATGACAGCAATAATACGCAATATGACAAAAATTCATGTTTTCCGCAGCCGGCGCGCTTTCGGCAGCCAACGCATTCTGGGCGGCCAACATAATGCTGGCGGTCAACGCGCTTTCAGCTGCCGGCCGTCAACCCGTCCCAGCGCCGGCGGTCGGGTATCAGCGGGCATCATCGGCCCGCTCGGCCTCGCCGTCCTGCTGTGCCTGACGGCCGGCTGCCAGGTCAGCCGCTCCGATCTCCACAACCCGGCCAAACCGTCGGCCACCGCCCACAGCACCCCCGCACCCGCGCCTGGAGGCACCGGCCAGACCAGCGACGGCTGGACGATCACTGTCTATTACACCGCGGTCGAAAGCTTCCACCACGGCCAACCCAGACAGGTGACGGGCTGCCCGCGTCAGGACTGCGCACACGGCAACGACCCGCTCGGCACGTATCCCACGGATTTCGTCGCCGCCGTGCACGACGAAGGCACTGGCCGGATAACCAGCGGCGATCACGCCGGGAATTATCTGAACTGGTCGTATGACACCGGCTACTGGCTCGACACGGTCCCCGCCGACACCACCGGCCAGCGCCTGCAATCCTTCAGCACGGCCGCAGCGGACTCGGGTGTCCTCGCGCAGGGCGCCCGGTTCACCGTCGCCACCTGCGGTAGCGAGGAGGACCACTCAGCGGTCGACCCGGTGGCCTGCGCCCGTCTGCAGGCTGCGACGTGGACGATCCACGACGAGTTCACCCCAGGTCTCGGCGGCGACAAGCACATCGACCTCTACGTCGGCGAGGAGGACCGCGTGGGCTTCACCGACAGTCCCCTCTACCTCACCGGCACCGGCGCCCGGATAACGATCATCGGCTGAGAGCGCCCG
>NZ_CAKJTR010000231.1:6176-8390 GCF_917627355.1 Protofrankia sp. Cj3
ATCACGGGGTTATCACGGGGTTGAGGCACGCACCTCGCGTCGTGTTTGAGGCCGCCCCGCCAGGTTCGCGCGGGCCGGCCTCGAACACGGATCAGGCGCTGTCAGTGACGGTGGCTTCCCGGGCCGACCGTCACGGTGACCGTGGCGGTGCTGGCAACCGCCGGCAGTCGAGTGGTGTCGATCGCGAGGAACTCGCCGTCGTCCTGCGCCCCGTTCGGCAGCACCTTCGCGTGCAGCTGGAACGGTGGGGCGCTGTTCGTGACGCCGTCGATCCCGAAGTCGCTGTCGTTGCTGACGATGATTGTGCGTCCGCCGTCGGCAACCGCAACTCCCTCAATCTTGTCATGCCCGAAAAAGCCACCGGTCGGGTCAAGGCCGGTCAACAGACCGCCGAGGTCGAGGGCGAGGCTCTTGGTGACGGGGGTGATCCCGGCGGAGGCCAGCGCCGCGGTCGCGGCCGTGGTGGTCGCCGTCCCGGCGAAAGCCTCGATCGTGCGTCGGTTGGGGCCAACGAGCAGGCCGCCCCTTGCCGCGTCGTACACCGCGCCGGGCAGCGTCGCTGCCGGTCCGACGTCGGTGGCGCCGGCCAGATCGATCCGGAACAGCTTCTTGTAGGCACCCGGCTCGGGGTGGCCGTCACGCTCGTCGACGAGGAACGTCGTGTCGCTCAGCGCGGTGATCTCGCTGACCGCGCCGCTGTTCAGCTTCGGGTCGTCGAGCAGGTAAAGGTACTCGTGCGTGGCGTGGGTGCTCAGCCCGTACGTCACGATCCGCAGGGTGGTGACGTTGGCCGGTTTGCCGGTGAGATCGGGTTGCGCCAGCGCCTGCTGCATCGCGCCTACGAGCGTCTGTCCGTCGGGGGTGACCGTCAGCCCTTCCATGCCCTTGTTGGGCACCCGGTTCGCCAGTTCCGCCGGCAGCGACCCGTCGAACGGTGAGAGCCGCTCGATCGCGCGGCCGTCACGGCCGAAGTGGGTGATGAACGGCCCGTACTCGTCCGACACCCAGAAGGTGCCGTCGGGTAGGGCTACCAGCCCTTCGGAGTCGTAACCGGACGCATCGGGTGGGAGGACGTTCCCATTCAGGTCGACGATCGTCTCGCCGGTGTTCGCCTGGCTGTTCGCCCGGCCCGTGTACGGCGATCCGTCCGCCGCGCGCAACGGGATGGTCCTTTCCAGGACGGCCTTGCCGTCGACGAGCCGGAACCGGCCGATCGCCGGGTCGAAGTCCGGCAGCGCCTCGACCTTCACCCCGTTCGGCCCGTCGACGTTCGGGCCGCGGTCGGTCACGCCGTAGTACTCGTCCCGCGAGCCGGGCACCGGGTACAGCGACGAGCCGTATCCACCACCGGTGATCTTCACACCGCCGATCGTCGCGATCGGCGGCAGGTGCGTGCTGTAAAGCGAAACCACGTCACTGATCGAGTAAGTGAACGTGTCCGTCCCGGTGAAGCCCGCGGCCGGGATGTAACTGAACGACCCGTCCTGCTTCAGGGTGAGAGTCCCATGGGCTGGTTGGGTGTGCCTGACCAGCGTCGTCGGCCACCCGGTGTCGTTGCCCAGCACTCCCTCGCCACGCACGGTGAGAACCCCGCCCGCCTTGACCCAGTACGCGTCATCACGCGCTGTAAGACCCTGCCCCTGCTCCTGCTCCTGTCCTTGGCCGGACGGGTCAGCGGACGCGGCCCCGCCGCCGATTACTGACAGGGCCACGGCACCGGCCGCAACCACGGCGACACCCAGACGGTTCATCCGTTCCTCCTCCGCGGCGCGTCCCCCGACGCGCCGCGGGCCAGTCTCACCAGCACAGATGCACGGCTGCCGTCGAACCAGCGACAAACGGGCAACGCGCGCACGGACAGCTGGCGGACCCGATGGAGCCGGCAGCGGTGAGGGGCATCAACCGCAACGACCCTCATAGGACAAAAACGACAGTCCGCATCCCGTCACGTTGGGCAAGAATCCCATTATTCTCCTCGAACCTGCGCAAAACCGGCTCGCAAGCTGGAAGACAAAGCTGCCGATAGACCCACAGATCGGGATCAAACCCCTCTGAGATATTGCAGGCGTCTACCGTCGCTTTTCAGGACGGCTCGGGAGCCAGTACACGCAGCCACCGTGGCACCCAGTTCCCAGCATGCTCCCCGATCCATGTCGGCGGGCGTGACGATCACCGCTACAGGATCATGCATGAGCTTCCGTTTCAGCCGAGGAG
>NZ_CAKJTR010000232.1:0-6593 GCF_917627355.1 Protofrankia sp. Cj3
CCCACAGTCAGCACGAAGGCCATGGGTAGTGCCGGCGCCGATGGGACCCGTTGTCGACCGTGCTAAGCAGACGACCGCCTTGCTGGCGGCACTTACCGGACCGGGCTCGGAAGCCGTCGGCTTAACTACGACCTTGGAGGGTGCCGGCGGATTCGGGAAGACAACACTAGCAGCATATGTCTGCCGTAGTCCAGAGGTCGTGAAGCGTTTTCCAGGCGGGTTGCTGTGGGCTACGATCGGCGAGCACCGAAAGGGCGCAGAACTAGCGGACGAAATCTGCCGTTTGTGCGAGATTCTGTCAGGCGAACGACCAGGAACCGCCGACCCATGGGTGGCTGGATCGAGACTTGGTGAGCTTCTCGATCGGCGTGAGCCCACCTTGATGGTCGTCGACGACGTTTGGACCAAGACTCAACTAGAACCATTTCTTATCGGGGGACCCACTTGCCGTCGCCTGGTAACCACCCGTAATGTGGGGATCGTTCCCCGTGACGGGGTCACGGTGCCTGTTGACGAGATGAGCGTAGATGAGGCGGTCGCGACAGTAACTGCGGGCGCTGCGGGGATGCAGTCCGGAGTGGTCGACCGGCTAGTACGGCTTGCCGGACGGTGGCCAGTACTCCTTGGCCTCATCAATGCCGCCATCGTTGGCCATGTGCAAGCCGGCGCATCGCTAGACGATGCCGCAGTTTGGGTTGCTGATCGCCTCGAGCGTGATGGTCCAACTGCCGTTGACGTGGACGATCCCGAAAGCCGTGATCAAGCAGTCTCTTCGACGATGGCGGCAAGCCTCCGCCTACTCAACACTTGGGAGCGAGATCGCTACCTCGATTTAGCAATCTTCCCAGAGGACGCTGTAATCGATGATCAAACCCTGAACCTCCTCTGGGGAGCAACCAGTCAGGCCAATATCGAAGCCTGTCGCCGACTGCGAAGCAAACTCACGCGACTCCGGCTCGCTTCAGCCCGGTGGCATAGTTCGTCTCCCGCGCTCTCTCTCCATGACGTTATCCGAGCCTATCTACTTCACGAGATCGGCGGCGATGGCCTCATGGCCACCCATTCAAGATTCGTCGAGGCTGCGCGCGCAGCCCTCGGCCCGAATAGCTCTTCAGCCTGGTACTCATTGCCGGATGAAGTTTTATACTTGTGGCAATTTATTCCATAT
This sequence comes from Protofrankia sp. Cj3, assembly GCF_917627355.1. NCBI lineage: Bacteria > Bacillati > Actinomycetota > Actinomycetes > Frankiales > Frankiaceae > Protofrankia > Protofrankia sp. Cj3. Next base: position 1,169 of record NZ_CAKJTR010000232.1, read on the forward strand.
CATTTGAATGAGGCCGGACATCTGGAAGAGCTCGCATTATTGGTTTCTGACTTACGATGGGTAGAGGCTAAAATTCAGAGGCTAGGCTCTCCTGCTCCTATTGTTACAGACCTTGGGCTCATGAACACTCCGAGAGCCAACCTTATGCAACGTGCGCTCGTCGAGGTTGCCTATCTTCTAGCGCCAGCGACGCCGATATCGGTGTTGAGTGCAACGTTGGTGACCAGACTTGACGGCATCAGCGGGCTCCAGGAGGTCGTCGCTCGTTATCGAGAAGGGCTCGCTCGGCCGCGGATCGACAATCGGTGGCAGCTGCCTGACCGGGATGACTCAAGCGCAAATGTTCACGCCGGGACGGTGGTCGACTGTGCTGTCTCTCCAGACGGAAGGCTGATCGTGTCCGCTAGCGACGACGCGACTATCCGTCTTTGGGACAGGCAGACCGGGATGTTCATCCGGGCCTTTCGTGGACACACCGATCGAGTAAGAAGCTGCTCTTTCTCTCCGGACGGAGTGCTGATTTCTTCGGCTAGTGCGGATACCACTGTCAGGCTTTGGGAGACCGCGACCGGCAGGATGGTGCGGGCGCTACGAGGGCACACCGCGCGAGTAACGAGCTGTTGTTTCTCGCCGGACGGCGCCTTGATCGCTTCGGCGGGCGGCGACGGGACGGTTCGGCTATGGGACGCTGTGACAGGAGCCGAAGTCAAAGTCCTACGAGGACACGCCGGCCGCGTATGGAGTTGCACCTTCTCGCCCGATGGCGCCACGATCGTATCTGGAGGCGCCGATGGAACAGTGCGAAGCTGGGATGTAGCAACCGGTGCCTTGACCCAGTCCTTGCTCAGCCACGCCGCGTGGACGGCAAGCTGTTGTTTCTCGCCGGATGGCGCCTTGATCGCTTCGGCGGGCGGCGACGGGACGGTTCGGCTATGGGACGCTGTGACAGGAGCCGAAGTCAAAGTCCTACGAGGACACGCCGGCCGCGTATGGAGCTGCTGTTTCTCGCCGGATGGCGCCTTGATCGCTTCGGCGGGCGGCGACGGGACGGTTCGGCTATGGGACGCTGTGACAGGAGCCGAAGTCAAAGTCCTACAAGGACACGCCGGCCGCGTATGGAGCTGCACCTTCTCGCCGGATGGAAATCTGGTCGTCTCGGCCGGAGATGATGCTGCTGTTCGTTTTTGGGATGTCTCGACAAGAGCCAGAATAAGAGTCATACGAGGACAGACCGGCCGGGTATGGTGCTGCAACTTCTCGCCGAACGGAGCGTTGGTCGTCTCCGCTGGCGATGACGGGAAAATACGGATCTGGGACCCGGCAGCAGGTACCCTACTACGAAGAATGAACAGCCACGAAGGGTGGGTACTAGGCTGTGCGTTCTCCTTCGATGGCAGACTCGTCGTCTCCTCTGGCGATGACGGGAAAATACGGATCTGGGACGCGGCAGCAGGTACCCTACTACGAGAGATGAACAGCCACGAAGGCCGTGTATTGGCCTGTTCGTTTTCGCCAGACGGCACCCTAATCGCCTCCGCCGGAGATGATGGGACAGTACGGATCTGGGATCGGGACACAGGCGTCGAGATCCGCACCATCCGCGGTGAGGCTAATGAGATATCGGATTGCCAGTTCTCCCCGGACGGCGGACGCATTGTATCGGCTGGAGATGACGCGACGCTGAGGATATGGGAAACGGTAACCGGCTTCCCCGTTCACACATTACAAGGCCACGCCGACTATGCGTGGGCTGGCCAATTCTCTCCTGATGGGCGCCACGTCGTTTCTGGGGGAGCCGATGGAACGGTGCGACTCTGGGACGTTGCGAGCGGAAGAGAAGTTCGCGCATTCCGGGGCCACACCGGATTTGTCACCGGATGCACTTTCTCTCCCGACGGCGGGACAATAGCTTCGGTTAGCAGCGATCACACAGTCCGAATCTGGGACACGGCCACAGGCGTGTGTCTGTGCGGAATTCGTGTTGCTGCACCACTTACCAGATGTGCATGGGATCCGAGCGGAACCGCTCTTTGCGCCACCGGACAGCGAGGACTCTATCAGTTCAGCTATCTCAGGTAGATTTGCCCCCTGCTCCGCCGTGCCGCGCCGAGTCTATCCTGACACCGATCAATGTACCTTGGTCCGCGCTCAGATCAGCGATCTTCGCCCGGTACCGGCCCACTACATGGCCATGGAAACTGCATCCCAGGCACTGGCCATAGGCGGGCCGGACCCGCCGATGGGGCGGAGCACCTCGGCGGGGAAATCTGCCAAGGACGGACGCCAGCAGGTGGTGTCGTAGCCGGCACTTAACCATGCCGTCGGTCCAGTACTCCGCGCAACGGTAAGGCGACCTCATGACGGCGGTGCCGGCAGTAGCTGCCTTCCTGTGCTGGGCCACCTACCTTGTCGTCGGCCTCGTGGTTCTCCTGAAGACCGGCGACCCGCAAGCCCTTCAGCACGTCGGATCGATGGCCCGCGGCTTCCGCATCGGCTCGATCTTGCGCCAGTCCCAGTTCTACCTGCAGCGCCCTCCTCCGGGACCTCCGCCGACGGGCGGCAGCCCGTGAGGCGAGAGCAACACGCGCAGACCGTCGGGGGAACGGGTAGCCGCAGTGGAACAGCGCGGTCGTACCGTTCGGGGTGGTCATCTCGGCGGCGTGGCGGGCGGCGACGTGGGAGAGCACGGCCAGCACGGCAGCGTCGCCGATGTGGGTGTCCTGCGGCTCGTCGTCCTGGACCGCCCGGATGGTTGCGGTGTCGAGGGTGTGGCCCCAGGTCCAGCCCTGCTCGGTGAGCTGCTCGGTCTCGCGGGCGAATGCGGTGGCCTTGGCGGTCAGCGGGTAGCCGAGCGCCTGGTAGACCACGACGGCGGGTTCGAGGTTGAGCAGGCTGGTCGGGTCGATGTGGGAATCGAGTCCGAACAGGACGTGGGCGTGGAGCCGGTGCGGCCAGCCGTACCGGTCGAAGTAGGGCTGGAAGGGGCTGTCGTCGGCGCGGCGGGTGACGGCGTCCTCGCCGTTGACGGTCAGGACGTGGCGGAGTCGGCCGAGTAGCTCGGCGTAGCCGATGAGGTGCGGGGTCGACGGCATGGCGGGGCGGTCCTCTCGGGCGCGGGCGAACGGCGTGGGCGAGCTGATCGGGGTGATGGGATGACCGCGTCTCGAGCGCTGACGGTCCGCGCCGGGCGGCTGCATCGGGCGGATCGGCGCCGAGCCACGGCTGGACCAAGGGCCAGGCGGCGGGCAGCGGGTCGGGCCGCGCTCGTACGAAGATCGTCCACTGGGGTCGCACAAACCCGCGGAACTGCTCGGTGTCCAGCCCGGCGATCAGATCGGCGGTGGCGGAGAGCTGTCCGGCGGTGGTGTGATCAGGGCGAGGGCTGCGACAGTGGACAACGGAATCTGCGGGGACGCCGTGCGGTTGGCGTGGTGGCAGGCACGAGCGACGGCCTCCGCGAGCCTGGTCGCGTCAGGAGTGCCAGCGCCGGGCGGTCGGCGGGGAAGTCGCGGGCATGCCCCATTCGCTCCCTTCACGGGGCAGGGGCGGATAGGGCCGAGGTGGCAGGCGCGGGCCGGGGTCACGGCGGGCAGAAAACGCCGTGCGTGCTCGCGGGCCGTCACGCGGAGAAGAGCGGCCCCCAGGTGAGGGGGCGAATCCGCATCGGTGTGCTGCCGGCGTAGGAGGCGGCGATGGTACCGTGGTCGGCGATGACCTTGTAGCTGCGTAGCCAGACGGTGAACCAGGGCTCGGCGGGTGCGCCGCGGCGAGCCGACGAGTCCGCCGGGGGCGCCATCGTCGGATCAAGAGCCTGCGGCGTGGTGCGGTAGTGGTCGAGACGTCCGCCGAGCATCGGGCAGGCCGCGGCGGTGTAGGCCAGACAGATCGGGTCGAGCGCCGGCTCGGCGGTGCACCGCCGGGGCAGGTCAGACAGCCGCAACAGCAGCACCAGCCGCTCGTCGAGGCGCCGGCCGCACACGCCACACAGACGCCCCAGCAGCGCATGGTCCTTCCGGTTGCCGTCGACGGCGCCGAACAGGTGGCGCCCGTTGCCGGTGCGGGGGGTGATCCACGGGACGACGAGGCCGCCAACGGTCGGCAGATGGGCTAAGGACAACGGGATCAAGGGTGCAGTCGGGTCGGTCATGAGGTGCTTCCTGTTCGTGGGATTCCCCGCGCACGGGGCTCGCCCGGCGCGCGGCGATGAAGAACGGAAACGCGGGCACGCGACGTCTGGTAGAGGGACGTCGGACTACGCCCGACGAAGCGCGTTTTGCCGGCTGGAGAGACCCTGCTGGTTAATTCAGGCGGCGAGGGTGAAGTCGAGCCGGGCGAGGTGGGTGGCGCGGGTGCGGTCGAGGGGCTTGCCGGTCCAGTAGGCATCGAGCCGGATCATGTTGATCGTGGTTGCGGCGATGGTGTGTTCGAGGGTTGTCTTCGGTAAGCCGACGTAGCGGGCGGTGCGGACGCCGGTGACGTGGGTGGTCTGGCGCATGGTGCCCTCGATGCCGGCCCGGGCGGCGTAGCGCCGTTTCCACTCGTCGGTTGTCTGCTCAGCCCGCGCGGCCGCGAGGGCCTCGTGCAGTTCCCGATCCCGGATGGTGATCTGCCGGCGGGTGCCTGTCGTGCACAGCTCCCGTTTCGTGCACGGGCCGCAGTCCGTCCGGGCCCAACTCACCACGATCGCGTCGCGTTCTGCCTGCCGGCACGGCGTCCACGACGCGCTGGCCCGGCCCTCGGGGCAGGTTCCGCGCCGCTGGTCGAAATCGAACGAGAAGCTCGCCTTGTCGTAGCCCTGCCCGGCTCTGGCTTGCGCGGACTGGTCGAGCAGGACCGGGGTGACCAGCGTGACCCCGTAGGCCCGGGCGGAGCGCACGATCTGCTCGGCACTCGGGTAGCCGGAGTCGAGCAGGTGCTCGGCCGGCAGCAGCCCGCGCCGCTCCAGCCTGGTGTGGACCTCTTCCAGCGCGGCGGCGTCGGAGGTCGTCGCCACGGTGGTCAGCACCCCGATGATCAGGTTGGGTGGGTCGCCGCGGCCGGTCTCCGCTGGCCGCGCGACCGGTGCCTGCCCTGGCCCGCTGGCCGTTCCAGCCGCGTCTGCGGGGGTGGGGGTGCACGACGGGTCGTCGCAGGTCTCGGTGAAGTGGACCTTGTATCCGTCCCAGCCGTGGTCGCGTTTGACGCTGTGGCGTGCGTCGAGGTCGTAGGGCGAGATGAGGCGGTCTCTGCCGGGCGGGAGACCGTCCCCGCCCTCGGATGCGCTCTCCCGCCGCCGCACCACCTCCGCGCCCCTCGACGTGGTGGTCCGGTAGAAGTGCTGGATCCAGATCCGGCGCAGCGTGTCGACGGCGGGGATCTCGCGTAGCCACGGCGGCGCGGCCGGCGCGGCGACCTGTTCGAGCAGGCGGTAACCGTCACGGCCGTA
>NZ_CAKJTR010000233.1:0-542 GCF_917627355.1 Protofrankia sp. Cj3
GGATACTGTCCGGCCACGCCCACAGCGGTGGCTGGGACACCGTGCACTTCCGGCCTGTCGCCGGAACGATCGCCGGCACCCGTCATCTCACCACGGCCGCAACCGTGCGAAGTGGGCCGAACGGTTACGTCATCGGCAACCTGCGCTCCGGCGCGACCTTCCACTGGAGCCACCGCTGCGGTCATCGCGGACCATGGGTGTTCGGCTGGGCACCCGACGCGAACACCTGGGGCTGGATTCTCGCCGGGGATATCGGCAACCCCTGCACACCGAACGACTATCCGACCAGCACCGGCAGCCACTCATCGGAAGCCTCCACCGCAGCCACGCCGACACAGGGCAGCCCAGCCCCCCACCGCACCGCCGCGACCCAGGCGGCCACACCCCCGGCGAGCGCACCCGCTCCGGCCGCGCCCGCCGGCGGGCCATCGGCCCAGTGCTATCCCCAGTACACCGTGACCGAACACGCCCGCGCGCGATCCACCCGCGCCGGCACCCCCATCGGCGACGTCGAACCCGGGGCGCACGTCAACGTGCGCAGC
>NZ_CAKJTR010000233.1:1186-4929 GCF_917627355.1 Protofrankia sp. Cj3
AACGACGGCAGCTGGCTCTACGGCTACATCTCCCAGATCGGCGCAGGAGCCGGCGGCTTCGGCTGGCTGCTCGACGAAAAAGTCGTCCGCACCGGAACGTTCTGTGGCTGATGGGCCCGTCCGTGGCACGGACGGGCGGTTGACCCGGCGCCTGCGCACGATTACCAGCCGACAAGGCAACCAGCCAATGGATGGAGCCCATGCAACGAATATCTGGCCGGCTCATCATGGCGATCGTGATCGGAGAGATAGAGTGGCCGGCAGCCATGAGTTGATCATCAGTGGTGACGGCGCTGGTGACGGCGGAGACAGCGGCTCACATTACCGGCCTGGGCCAGGCCCTGATGGCTCGGGCTCCGCTCACACCGACGGTGCGGAGACGGACGGGCGCACAAGCGTCATGGATATCGCGGAGGCCCGGTGGGGGATCTTGCCGCAGCTGGCGCACGAGCGGTTCGGCCAGCCGGGCTGGTCCTACGACGATGTTGCGCCCCGCGGCTGCCCGCGATGCGACCGCACGCTACACTGCCTCCGAAAATCGGATATGAGCGGCGGACGGCCGCAACGCTACGTCGCTCTGGTGTGCCCGCATTGCGCGGCAACGTTTACCTTGGCGGATCTGGGTGTACGGACCTTCGGTGGGCTGCGGCGTCGGCGGAGCGCTCCCCGGCGGCGCAGGGCAGCATCGCCGCGGTCCTGCGCCGACGATGACGGCCAGCTCCCCGGCGGGATGAGCATGGGTGTCGTTCACGCTGAGGATGCCTGGAAGCTCGCCGCGGGGCGGCTCGATCCGCGACTCGCGCCAGGTTACTTTGCGGCGGGCGGGCCGCGGCCGGGGCCCACTGCTGTCTCCGTGCCTGATCCCGGAACACCGCAACCGGTGACTGAACGCAGGCTCCTGTACTGGTGCAAGATCGCAGATCCGTGGGCTGACGTCCCGTCCCAGCCGGCCGGGGTGGACGTGCGCGTGCTGGTCCCGCTGGCGGCGGACTTCGACGCGCTGTGTGCGCTGATGAGCGCCGCTGGGGTGCCGCATCGACGGGTGCGTCACTGGGTCGAGGCGGAGACGGTCAGCACAGTCGGGCCGGATGGTGCGTTGGCTGCGCTACGCGCGGTACCCGGTTTTCTCCCGGCCACGAGCACCGCGAAGCTGCGGACGGCGGGCGTTGTTGGATTGGCCGCGGAGGCGGCCCGGGACGCGTTCGAGCTGGCCTGGGACAACCATGGCGAGCCGTTCCTCCCGGCCTGGAGCCCCGTCGACGCTGGGACGATCGTGCCTGCGGAATGGCTGCCCTACCTGCCCCATCCCGGGCTGAACCCGGCACAGGCGGAGGGCGCGCCGCACGTGCTGCGCGACAACACCCACCTTCTCGTCGCCGCGCCGACCGGGTCGGGCAAGACCGCGATCGGCATGCTTGCCGCGCTTAAGGCCATCCTCGGTGAGGGGCGCAAAGCGGCCTGGTTGGTGCCGCAGCGGTCACTGACCGATGAGCTTGACCGCGAGCTTGCCACCTGGCGTGCGCAGGGGCTGCGGGTGGAGCGTCTTTCCGGTGAGCACGTGGTCGACGTGGAGCGGGCCCGCGAGGCCGATCTGTGGGTGTCGACGACGGAGAAGTTCGAGTCGGTGTGCCGGGCGACGTCGCTGCGTGTCGCGCTGGGTGAGGTGGGCTGCCTGGTCGTCGACGAGATCCATCTGTTGGGCAGTGCCGGGCGGGGGCCGCTGTTGGAGGCGTTGCTGGCCCGGATGCGTGGTGCGGGATCACCGGTGCGGATCGTCGGGCTGTCAGCGACGGTCGCAAATGTCGACGAGGTCGCCGGGTGGCTCGGCGCTCGCGTCGTGACGACCACGTGGCGCCCGTCCCGGTTGACCTGGCAGCTGCCGATGATCCCGGCCACCGCCGACCGTAGGACCGACAACGCCAACAGGCTGCGGGCGGCCACGGCGTTGACGCGTATGGTCACCGATGACGGTGGCAGTGTGCTGGTGTTCTGCGGAAGCCGGCGCAACGTTCGCGTGACCGCGCTCATGATTGCGGCCGACCGGGGCGCGGACATCCGCGGCATCGACCCGGATGACGGCTCCCGCGTTCACCAGGTGTGTACCGCGGCCGGTGTGGGCCTGCACTACAAGGACTGGGAGTACCGCCGTGAGGCGGAACGCGCCTTCCGTGACCGCGCTCTGGATGTCCTCGTCGCGACGACGACGGTGGCGGCCGGGGTGAACCTGCCCGCGCGGGCGGTCGTCGTCCGGGACACCCGCATCGGTCTGGACAGGATCGACGTGGCGACGGTGCAGCAGATGTTCGGCCGGGCCGGCCGGGTCGGTGCCGGGGAGACCGAGGGATGGTCCTACCTGGTCGTCGACGAGACGGAGCGGGCGACCTGGCAGAACCGGCTCGTCGAGGGGTACGCGGTCCGCTCCCACATCGCGGACAGTCTTGCCGATCATCTACTGGCGGAGACGGCTCAGCGGCGCGTCCACACCCTCACCGACGCGGAGAACTGGTGGCTGAGCACGCTCGCTTATCATCAGGGTGCCGAAGGGCTCACGCCGGTGCGGGATGCCGTCGACCTGCTGGTGGAGGGTGGGTACCTCGCACTGGTCGCCGAGCCGGATGTCGGCACGGTGCTCAGGGTCACCGAGCTGGGCACCCTGACGACCCGGTTCATGGTTCCGGTCAAGATCGGCATGCGACTGCGGAGCCTGCTCGCGGAGGCCGACCGGCGGCCCCACGACCCCGAGGACGCCGAGCGGCTGCTCGGGCTGGCGATCAGCGTCAGTGTCCCGCAGTTCGCCGAGGCCCCGGTGACGGACGATCTGCGTCCCCGGGTGGCACGGCTGCTGCGCGCCCGGGGATATCTGGAGCTGGTTGACGCCCCAGGAGGTGCGCTCGGTCTCGTTCCGTCAACCGCCGCGGCGCCGGGCGATCTGGCGCAGGTCGCGATCGCGCTGGTCGCGAACAGCCCGCGGGCGTTCAGCCGGCCGGCGCGGAGAATCGCCGGGCTGCCATCCTCGGTCCTGCTGCCGATTCTCAGCGAGATGCCGCGTTATTTCGCCTGGCTGGCGGCGCAGGGTGAGCTGGCCACTGTCGCGCCGTGGGTTGCCGTCATCGCGGGGGATCTCGGCCGGCGCATCCGTTGGCGGCAGCTCGCGCCCACCCGTGGCGCGGGCCGGCTGCTGTGGATGTGCGAGCAGATGGCGACCCCGCTGCGAGCGGAGCGCATCGTGCCGCTGCTGTTCACAGCCGCCCGCGAACACGGTGTGACAGCCCCGGACTGGCCGGTGGGCCGTGCCCCGGCCCAATGCCAGCTGGATGCCCAGGAATATGTGGCGTTGCTGCGTGACCGGGCGACCGACAGCCTCGTCACCGAGGCCGACGACCGCGTGAAGGTCACCACGCCGAACGGGACAGCGGCGGTGGTCTGGGCGGGTGACCAGCACATCGCCGTCGGGTCGCCGGCCGGGCAGTGGATGTCCTATCCGGGTACCGGAGAGTCTGGCACCGGTATCGCTGACGGTTCCGGTGCGGCCAACGGTTCCGCCGGCTATTCACGCGAGGCCCACGCACCGGCCCTGGAACGCGGGGTCAGCGTGTTCTCCTGGCGGGGCGACCAGATGAGCACGGGATGGCTCAGCAGCTACAACGGTATCCATGGCCAGGCGGGGTTCGCATAGCGCCGCGGCAATCCAAGCTGCCAGGTAAACATACAAATCAGCACTCCAATCGGGGTTCCGGAGCTCC